>DASSYY010000310.1:0-9419 GCA_035703025.1 Gemmatimonadales bacterium
ACCGCCTGACCGCCTGACCGCCTGACCGCCTGACCGCCTGCCTGCCTGCCCGCCTGCCCGCCTGCCCGCCTGCCCGCCTGCCCGTCTGGCCCGATCGTTGCCGCAACCGCCCCCATGACCTCTGCCCTGCCCCTCCCCCCCTTCGTCGACCTGCACAATCATCTCGTCCCCGGTGTGGATGATGGCGCCGCGACTGTGGCGGAGTCGCTCGACGCGTTGCGCTCGCTCTACGCCGAAGGGGTCCGGACGCTGGTTGCGACGCCCCATCTGCTGCTCCCGCATCTCGCCACGGACGGCGCCATCGGCCGGACGCTCGACACCCAGCGGCGCGCCTTCGACCGGCTCGCCGAGGCCGCCGCGCTCGAGCCCGATCTGCCCGCGCTCGGCCTGGGCCAGGAGATCTGGGCGCCCGACGCCGCCATGATGCGGCGGGTGGTCGGACGGACGGACATCGGCCTGGGCGGGTCACGGACGATCCTGGTGGAGTTCGGCTTCGATCTCCGCGGCACCCACGCCGAAGTGGTACAGGCCGCGCTCGCCGCGGGCCGCGGGATCGTGATCGCTCACCCCGAGCGCTATCACTATCCCACCGGCCTGAGGCCGCTCGACGTCATGCATCGCTGGCGCGAGATGGGGGCGCTGCTGCAGGTCAACGCGGGGAGCTTCAATGGCTACTACTGCGATCATCGCCCCGAGTCGGAGTCGTTGGCGTGGGCGATGGTGATGGAGGGACTGGTGGACGTCGTGGCGACCGATCACCACGGCCCGAGGCGAACCGGGGTCTCGCCGATGGAGGCGTTTGGATCACTGCGCGCCCGCGGGGAGCAGGCGCTGGCCGAGCGGGCGATGATCGAGCGCCCCGGGGAAATCCTGCGGGACGAGGTTGTGGAGGAGTCCGACTCCGCCGTCAGATCGCGAGCGGCAGACGCGTAGAGCCGATGGCCTGCAGCAAGTAGCCCATCGGCCCGGCCGGCTCCTGCCCTCCCGCTGCCCTCGCCGAGTCCAGAGCCGCGACGATCCGCACCCGCAGTGCCGCGTACTCCCGCGTCGCGCTGGGATCCTCGAACTTGATGGTGTTCTTCGTCAGCGTGTAGGTCCCTGCCTGCGCGTCCAGCACACCGAACAGACTGTCGATGCCTTCCAGCAGCGCCGACGTGAGCGCAGCTGCGGCCGGGGGCTCCTTGAGCCCGGGCCGGGCATACCAGACACGCACCGCCGCCGGCGTCCAGTTCTGGGCCTTCGATGCAACGGCGAACGAGTCCTGATATTCCTGGTCGATCGTCGTCTGCTGCTGACGATAGACTCGGACGAAATTCGCGACGCCGGCCAGGCTCATCCGCGTCTCCGTCACGCCGCCGCCGGCGTTGAGCCGGCCCGCCGAGAACAGCTGGTTGAGCCGTGCCACCCGGATGCCGCTCGCGAGCCGCTCGCGGGCCGCGTCGTGCGCGGCGGACCACCGCTGCACCAGGCCGTCGACGCCGCGGGTCTCCGTCGGCTCGGCCGCCGCGGGGATCGGAAGCGCCGCCCGCAGCAGCGCGCGCGCGCGAAGCTTCGGGGCCGCCGGCAGCACGGGCGCCACGGGCTCGGGCGCCCGGGTCTCTGCGACCGGGGCGCGCGCGGTCCCGGCGGACGTCGCGACCTTCTCCGTCCAGTTGGCCGCCAGCGACACCACCGGGTTGTCCGCGGCGTCCACCGACATGGCCGCCGGGATCAGCCGGGCCGACGCGGTGGCCGCGCCATCGCGGTCGGACCAGGGTGGCCGCGGGCCCGACGCGGCGAGCTGGAGGCCGAGAATGAGGAGGCCACCCGTCACGCTGAGGGCGAGCGGCCGGCGCCAGGCCTGGTTCGCCTCCGTGACGCCGCCACGGGTGTCGTTGGCGGGGGGCTCCGGATCGTGGGCGCCGGCCAACTCATCGGTCGGGTCGTTGAAGAAGGTCCAGGTCTGGCGCTCGAGCGGCGGCAGCGGTGGCGGCGCCGGCCGCGGCTCGGAGACGATCGCCTTGTAGGCGGGATGCAGGGTCACCGAGATCCACTTCGAGGTGGCCCGATGGTAGATCCGGGAGTGCATGTCCACGTCGCCGCTCCGGATGGCCGCGGCGAGCTCGTCGCCCGTCCTGTACAGCTCTTCCTTGCCCGGTCTCAGCTCGACGAGGTACATGGCACGCTCGATTCCGTTCGTGGGCCCGGGGCCCTGGGTGAACGCGGAACTACAGCTGGCATATGGGGGAGTGCTGCGGCCCTCGGCCCCTCCGAAGTGCCAAATCCATGCTCCGGGGACAGCCCGGGGCGCTCTTCCACATCACAAATGTGAGGCGTAATTCCCTAAGCCGATCGTGCCGAAGGAGATAGCGCTCGGCCGAGCCGGCCTTGCCGCCCGCGGAAGGGCGGCCTGGCCGCCCCCGGGACCCCCGGCGGCCCCCGGGCGCCGCACGCGTTTTTCCCCTGCCGCTGGTGGAATGCAAGATGTTTCGCTCTCCCCCGGGATTGATTAGAGTGCGGGACATCCCGGTCCCGGGCCTGGTCCCGGACGCCAGTTCACGCACGTTCCCGCCGGCCCGCGCGGCCGCGGTTGGAGGGTCTATGGCAGAACAGCGCAGGCGAACCGATGCGATCGATCCGTGGCCCTCGGCCGATGCCGGCCGCGGGGGCGGGCACCTCGGGGCACTCTTCCTCGCCACCGTGTTGGGCGTGGGCGTCGGGTTGCTGGCCGCGCCCCAGTCGGGCGACAAGACCCGGCGCGCCCTCCGCAAGCGGATCGCCACCGTGGGTGAGGACCTTGGCGATGAGCTCGAGCACCTCGAGAAGCGCAGCCGGCCGCTCCGCCGCGCGGTCCGCGATCGCGCCGAGGACCTGCGCCGCCGCGGAAAGAAGAAATACGAAGAGACCCTCGAGCAGCTCGAGGAGCTGAACGACGAATTCGTGGACGAGTTCGGGAGCGACGCCGAGGAGGAGGACGAAGGCTCCGGCGTGCTCGGCACCGTGCTCACCGTGGGCGCCGGCCTGGCCGCCGCGTATTTCCTCACCAGCGATCGCACGGCTTCCGCGCGCGAGCGCGTGCGTGAGGCCGCCGCCACTGTCCGCGACGAAGCCGAAGCGCAGTGGGACCGCTTCCAGGCCCGTCGAGGCGGCAACGGCCATCCCACCACCGAGAGCGGCACCCGGATCGATCCGGCCGACTCCGCGCCGCAGGCCAGCTGAACCTTTCCCTTCCCTCCGGGCGCCGCCTCGGTCTGGCGGCGCTCGCCCTGCTGGCCCTCTTCCTCCTGGCCGCGGGCACCTGGACCTTCACCTGCGGTTTCGACGGCTGCCCGTCGCCCGCGCAGATCATCGCGTTCCGTCCGAGCGAAGGCGGGCGCGTCCTCGACCGCGGCGGCAACACGCTCGGCCGGCTCGATTACGTCCGCCGCATCAACGTCCCGCTCGCGCGAGTGCCACGGCACGTCCGCGCGGCCTTCATCGCGGTCGAGGACCGCCGGTTCTACTATCACCACGGCGTCGACTGGCGGAGCGCCGCACGGGCGCTCGTCAGCAACCTGCGCCGCGCCGACGTGAGCGAAGGCTTCAGCACCATCACCATGCAGGTCGTGCGCAATGCGTTCGTTCCGCGGCTCGCGCAGCAGCGCTCGCTCCGGCGCAAGCTGATCGAAATTTACCTCGCCGGCCGCCTGGAGCGTGCGCTCACCAAACAACAGATCCTGGCGCTCTACCTCAACGTCATCTACCTCGGGAACGGCGCCTACGGCGTCGAGGCCGCCAGCCGCGACCTGTTCGGCAAGAGCGTCGAGCGGCTGACAGTGGCCGAGGGCGCCACGCTCGCCGCGCTGGCCCGCGGGCCCTCGGTCTACGCGCCGCGGCGCCACCCGGACCGCGCGCTGGCGCGGCGCAACCTCGTGCTCACCGTGATGGCGCGGGAGCACTATCTGAGCGACAGCCTCGCCGGCCAGGCGCGGGCGACGCCGCTCCGGCTCTCGCCGGGCGAACTCCGTCCCCGCGAGGACCGCTCATTTGCGCTCGACCCCGTGCGCGCGGTCGTGGACTCCGTGCTCGGCGACGACCAGGTCGGCGACCTCATCGTGTACACCACGCTCGACGGCCGGGCGCAGCGCGCGGCCGAAGAGGCCGTGCGCCGGCAGGCCGATGCGATCGACCGGGCGACCGGCCGCGCCGGCCGCCCAGGCGGCGGCCGTGACACCTTGCAGGGCGCCTTCGTGGCCATCGATCCGCGCAACGGCGAGCTCCGGGCCGTCGTGGGCGCGCGGCGGTATGTGCCCGGCGGCTTCAATCGCGCGCTGGTGGCCCGGCGCCAACCGGGGTCCGCCTTCAAGCCATTCGTCTACGCCGCGGCGCTCGCCCAAGGCATGACCCCCGCCGCGGTGATCATGGACACGCCGATCGAGATCACCGAGCACGGCCGCATCTGGCGGCCGGTGAACTTCGACGGCACCTACGCCGGCCGCCTCACGCTTCGGCGCGCGCTGATGCGGTCGGCCAATGCCGCGACGGTGCGCCTGGGCGAGGCCGTCGGCGAGCGGCGCGTGGCGACCCTCGCACGCCGCGCCGGCATCCGGAGCCCGCTGGCGGCCGTGCCGGCCCTGGCACTGGGCTCGGGCGAGGTGACGCCGCTCGAGTTGGCCACCGCCTACGCGCCGTTCGCCAACGGCGGCCTCGCGGTGACGCCGTCGCTCGTCCGCCGGATCGAAGCGGGCGACGGCACCGTGCTCTGGCGCGCCCCTGCGCCCGTGGCCGAGCGGGTGCTCGGCGCCGCCGAGGCATTTCAGCTCACCTCGATGCTGAAGTCGGTGGTCGACGGCGGCACCGGCCGCCTGGTGCGCGACCGCGGTGTCCGCGAGCCGGTCGCGGGCAAGACCGGCACCACCAACGACGGCACCGATGTCTGGTTCGTCGGCTACACGCCGACCGTGGTCGCGGCGGTGTGGTTCGGCTACGACGCCCCGCAGCCGATCGCCCCGGCCGCGTCGGGTGGCCGGCTGGCGGTCCCCGCCTGGGCCGCGTTCTACCTCGACGGCTGGCGCGAGCGCACTCCGGCCGACTGGACCCCGCCCGCGGGCATGGTCACCCGGACGATCGACGCCTTCAATGGCGATCTCGCCAACGAGTGGTGTCCCGTCACCCAGCGCGAGTGGTTCCGCTCCGGCACCGAGCCCACACGCACGTGCCGCGAGCATACCGCGCCCTTCATCGACCGGCTGGAGGAGTTCGGGCGAAAGGTGGGGAAGGCGCTGAAGGACTTGCTGGGGTTGTAGAGGCGGTCGGGCGGTCGAGGGTAACGATTAGCGTCCAAGTCTTCTCTTCTCCGTTGTCCTCAGTCGATCGCCCGACCCTCCGACCCTCCGACCGCCTGACCGCCCGACCGCCCGACCGCCCGTCCCGGATACGCCAGCAGATCCCGCCGCACCTGTCCTGCCGTCCGGATCACCTTCGCCGGATACCGGTGGCAGTTCGGCGTGTTCGCACTCACGACGCACCCGTTGTAGCGGAGCAGTGCACGCTTGACGCTGCCGGTGCGCTTGAGGTAGCTGCCGAACACGCTTGCGCCGTGACAGATGTTGGACTCGACCTCGCGCAGATCGTCGGACGGGCAGTCGAACTCGCCCGCGTGGAAGTGCATCACCTGCATCAAGCCGATCGCGCCCTGGCTGCTGACCGTCGTGGTCTCGAGCCGCGGGTTCTCGGTGAGAAGTACGCCGGTCAGCAGGCTCGGCGCCACGTGCAGCCGCTCCGCCTCTTTCACGATCGCCCGCGCGATGCGCCGGACGATCCGGTGATCCCGGTTGTGCCGGCCCAGCAGCCGGGCCAGAGGCCGATAGTCGTAGCGCGAGACCACCTCGCGCTCGAGCAGCGCGGTGTCCACCGGGAGCCCGATCGTACGGGCGGCCGGCGCCCCGGGGAATCGGGCTCCTGCGGCGATCACGGCGGAAAGCGAGGGTGTCTCGAGCGCCCGGGAGGGCGTGTATTCCACGGCCGCGAGCAGCAGGGTGGCCGCCAGCGCCACGAGGAACGACCGCCGGGGCGGAGCGTTCCTGCGTACCTCGTTGGCGGGTGGCGAGTTGGCGTGAATACCGCGACTCCCTGCTGAAATGTCCGCGTCGAGTGGGATCCGGGGGTCCCTTTGCAAGAACCGCGCACACCCTTCTGGCGGCCTCGCCGCCTGGTCCGGCGCGCGGTACTATACGGCTTCCTTCCATCGGCAGGAAGACCATGGCCACCTGGCACCGACTCGGGGACGAGGCCGAGCTCCGCGCGCGCGCCCCGCTGGCGCTCAAGATCGAGCGCCACCGCATCGCCATCTTCCATCACGACGGGCAGTTCCGCGCCATCTCCGACATCTGCAACCACCGCGGCGGCCCCCTGTCCGAGGGCCGGGTGCGCGGGGAGTTCGTCATGTGCCCCTGGCATGCCTGGGAGTACAGCGTGGTGACCGGCAAGGGACCGGCCGGCTACGACGAGGAGCAGGTGCCCGTCTACCGGCTCGAGACCCGCCCCGACGGCGTCTATGTCCAGCTCCCGCCGGTCATGCCCCGCCACCTGCTCAAGCACAAGCCCTCACACCTGCTCGAGCCCCATCCCAAGGAGCCGGGCCAGCCGCCCCGGATCCTCGGCATCTCCACCACCGCGATGGACGCGGACAACCCGCGCTTCTCGACCTCCGACTGCCTGCTCGATCACGCGGTGGCGCATCTGGGCCGGCAGGGCGCCGAGACCCGGGTCGTGCGTCTGCGCGACCTCGCATTCCGCCCATGCGAGGGGAACTACTCCAAGGCGTCGCACGCGTGCACCTGGCCCTGTGCCATCACCGAGCGCGACCCGGCCGACGAGCTCACCGAGATCTACGAGGGCCTGGTCCACTGGGCCGACGTGATCCTGATCGCCACGCCGATCCGCTGGGGCAGCGCCAGCTCGCTCTACTTCAAGATGACCGAGCGGCTCAACTGCATTCAGAATCAGCTCACGATCCACAACCGCCGGCTGATCGTCAACAAGGTCGCGGCGCTCATCATCACCGGCGGCCAGGACAACATCCAGGCGGTCGCGGGCGGCATGCTCACGTTCTGGGCCGAGTTGGGGTTCGTGTTCCCTGCCTTTCCATTCATCGCCCACTCGCGGGGCTGGGACGCGGAGGACATGCAGAACAACGTCCGCCAGGTACGCGACAGCGCACCGCTCCGCGCCGCCGCCGCGGAGCTGGCCGACCGCGCACTGGTGACCTGGCGCGTGCTCGACCACCATCGCGCGGAGGTGGAGCTGCCGATGGGACGGGCCGGCCGGAAGGCCAACCGGTTGACGCCCGAGGAGGAGGCGGCCACATGAGCGATCGGATGCGCATCGCGCGCGGCTACGAGGTCTCGCTGTTCGCCGGCCGGATGGACGAGGTGGCGGCGGCGTTCACCGACGATGTGGTGTACTGGGTGGCGGGCGCCCCGCCGATCGGCGGGGAATGGCGCGGCCGCGACGCCGTTCTTCGGGCCATGGCCGGGAGGGAGTTTGGCCTGGGCGCCGCCGACTGGAGCTACCAGGAGGTCTGGCGAGACTGGTACGATGCGGACGAGCGGGTCATCGTCGAGATCCGGGAGCGGAGCTGGCTCCGCTCGAGCCCCGGCGACGTGATGGACCAGCGCACGTGCGTCGTGCTCCGGTTCCGGGGCGATCGGATCTGCGAGCTCCGCGACTACACCGACGCGGCCATCTACGAAGCGTTCCTCGCGCGCCACCGGCACGAGCTGCCCAAGTTCACGCCGCGCTGAGCTCCGCCAGGAGCGTCATCATCCGCACGTCCCACGGATCCGGCGTCGGATCGTCCTCGGCGACGTCGGGCCGCTCCTGCGGCGTCTCGAGAATCAGGGGAATCCCGGCGCTCCGCGGGTCCTGGAGCAGCCACCGGAACGGCTCGACCCCGATCTTCCCCTCCCCGATCAGCATGTGGCGGTCCTTGTTCGATCCCAGCGCGCCCTCGCTGTCGTTGAGATGCAGGAAGGCGGGCGGCTCGCCCGCGGCCGCCTCGAAGGCGTCGAGAATGGCCCCGAGCGCCTGGGGCGACTTGGTGATGTCGTGTCCCGCGGCGAAGAGGTGGCAGGTGTCGAGCCCGTAGCCGGTGCGCGGGCGGAGCGCCGCCGGCACGGCGGCGAGGATCGCACCGACCTCCTCGGGCGTCCGACCCACGGTGAGGCCGGCGCCCGCCGTGTTCTCGACCAGGATCCGGGTCGAGCCGGCGACCGCGCCGAGCGCCTGAGTGATGGCACGAGCCACACGGCCGGTGGCGGAGGCGCGGTCACCGTCGGTGGCGGCGCCCGGGTGAAAGCAGACACCGCCCACGCCGAGCGCCGTTGAGCGCTCGAGCTCCTTGGCGAGCCCGGCGGCGGCCCGTCCCCACTTGATCTCGTCGTTGGTGGCCGTGTTGAGCACGTACGCACCGTGCACGATCACGTGGGCCGGGGCGATTCCCGAGGCTGTGAGGGCGGACCGGAACCGCTCCACCCGCTCCGGCCGGATCGATGACTTGTCGCCGTAGTACTTGGGAATGGCCGTGAAGATCTGGAGCGCCCGCGCCCCCGCCCCCGCGGCGCGCCGGACGGCCATGTGAATGCCGCCGGTATCGATGGTGTGGGCCCCGAAGTAGCGCGTCATGAGTTTTTCGCCGGAAAACGGTGATCCTCCCCACAGTATCCGGCCTGCGAGAGGGGCATCATGGGGCACTCGGGCCCTTTCGCCCCGGAGGCGCGGACTCCGGGGCCAGGCCCTGCATCCCATAGCTTGTGGAGGTCATCGTGGCACGCGACAGAACCGAAGCGATCAACAGCTACATCACCGACATGCTCGCGCTCGAGGATCATATCGAGAAGGCGGTCAAGAGCCAGCTCACCGATCTGAAGGAGTATCCGGACGTCGTCGCCGCCCTGCGGCAGATCCACACCAGGACCGAGCATCACATCTCCGACCTGCGGATGCTGAGCGACCGCCGCAATGCCGGCGGCGTCGTCGAATCCGTCAAACGGGCCGGCTCGGCCGTGGCGGGCGTGGCTGCGGGCCTGATCGACCTGATCCGGACCGAGGGGCTCCCCAAGAATCTGCGCGACGACTACACCGCGTTCAACCTCGCCAACATCGGCTACGTCATGCTGCACACCACGGCGCTCGCCGCGGAAGACCAGGAGGTGGCCGATCTCGCCCACCAGCACTTCCGGGACTACACCGACGCGGTCATGCGGCTCAACAATCTGATCCCTGCGGCGGTCGTACGCTTCCTGGAGCAGCAGGGTCTGACCGTGCGGGCCGACATCGTGTCGGAGGTGAACCAGAACGTGGCGCAGGCCTGGAAGCAGACGTCCGACTCGCCGGCGGCGGAGCCGGTTTCGGCGCGGCGGCTCTAGGGACACGCGCGGCGCTCGCGGCGCCACCGGCTC
>DASSYY010000312.1:0-22545 GCA_035703025.1 Gemmatimonadales bacterium
GATCTGCGCGCTGCTCAGGGCCCAGCAGCATGGCGGCCGCACCGTGGGCCAGGCCGCGGATCAGGCATACCGGGCGCTCGAGATCCTGCTGAGCCGGCGGCGCTGGAAGCAGGAGGCGCCGAGCGTCGAGGCGCTCCGCAAGCAGATCAAGGGCGCGTGCGACCACCTGCGGGTGGCGGTCGAGACGGTGCTGAGCGCTCGCCCCGGTCCCGGCGGATCGACTGCATAGTTACGGCGGGGAGCCCTCGCGCCCGAGGCCTCGCGTGCGGGTGGCCCCGTGGAGCTCCGGATTGCCCTTGTTCCGGAGCAGGTGCTGGGTGATGCGGGAGATCTTCCAGGCATCGGCGACGGTGACGAACTCGAAGAGATAGTGCCCGTAGGAGTGGAAGTAGTCGTCGCCGGCGCCGTCGAACGCGGGGTGGAACCGGTGGATGACGTAGTTGCAGCGCGCCGTGGCGTGCTCCGCGGCGGGGTCCACCTCGACCCGCAGGTTCAGGAAGTTGTGCTGCATGGCGAGCGGCTGGAGGGCGGCACGCCGCTGGTCCACGTAGCGATCGGCCGGGATCGTCGCCGCCGGCCGGTCGCGGAACGACGAGTAGTCGGCGAACACCTCGTCGCAGAGGCACGCGCGCATCGCGGGCCAGTCCTTGTCGTCGAAGGCCTGGAAGAAGCGGGCGAGCAGCTCGCTGATGGCCAGCGCGTGGGTCGCGTGATCGCTCATCGGCGCCTCCTCAGTGCAGGACCTGGCCCAGGAAGAGTCTGGTGCGCTCGTGCTGCGGCGCGTCGAAGAACGCCCGTGGCTCGCCGGCCTCGACGATCCGGCCGGCGTCCATGAAGACGACCCGGTCGGCCACCTGCCGCGCGAACCCCATCTCGTGGGTCACGCACAGCATCGTCATCCCCTCTTCGGCGAGCGAGACCATGGTGTCGAGCACCTCCTTGACCATCTCCGGGTCGAGCGCCGAGGTGGGCTCGTCGAACAGCATGATCCGGGGGCTCATGCAGAGCGAGCGGGCGATCGCCACCCGCTGCTGTTGTCCGCCGGAGAGCTGACCCGGGTACTTGCCCGCCTGGTCCGGGATCCGGACCCGGGCGAGGTAGTGCATGGCCAGCGCCTCCGCCTCGCGCTTCGGCATCCGCCTGACCCAGATCGGGGCGAGCGCGCAGTTCTCGAGCACGGTGAGGTGCGGGAAGAGGTTGAACTGCTGGAAGACCATGCCGACGTCGCGGCGCACCGCGTCGATCCGGCGCTGGTCGTCGGTCAGCTCGACCCCGGCAACGACGATGGACCCCTGCTGATGGCGCTCCAGCCGGTTGATGCAGCGGAGCATGGTCGACTTGCCGGAGCCGGAGGGCCCGCAGATCACGATCCGCTCCCCCCGCGCCACGCTCAGGCTGACGTCCTGCAGCACCTGAAACTCGCCGTACCACTTGCTGACGTTCCGCAGGGCGATCACCGGCGGCCTCCGGCCGCGAGGGCCGTCTCGAGATGGTGCGTGTAGCGCGACACCGCGTAGCAGAACGCGAAGTACACGGCGGCGACGAAGAGATAGACCTCCACCCCGAAGCCGACCCACTGCGGATCCACGATGACCGCCTTGGCGGCGCCCAGCAGATCGAAGAGCCCGATGACGGCCACGAGCGAGGTGTCCTTGAAGAAGGCGATGAAGGTATTGACGAGGGCGGGAATCATGATCCGGAGCGCCTGCGGCAGCACGACCAGGAGCGTCGCGGGCCAGTAGCGAAGCCCCATGCTGGCCGCCGCCTCGTACTGGCCCGCGGGCACTGCCTGGAGCCCGGCCCGCACCACTTCGGCCAGATAGGCCGCGATGACCATCACGAAGGCGACCTGGGCCCGCAGCACGTTGGCGACCGCGAGCCCCTGCGGCACGAACAGCGGGAACATGAGCGCCGCCATGAACAGGAAGGTGATGAGCGGCACGCCGCGCAGCAACTCGATGTAGGCGATGCTGAGCACGCGGATCGCCGGCATCCGCGAGCGCCGCCCGAGCGCCAGTCCCACCGCCGGCGGAATCGCCGCGGCGAACCCTACGGTGGACAGCAGGAACGTGAGCGGCAGCCCGCCCCATGCATCGCTCGGCACCGCCGCCAGTCCGAGCCACCCCCCGCGCAGCAGCAGCACCGCCACCGCCGGCACCCCGATCCAGAGGCCGAGCAGCCATGGCCGCCAGCAGGCGCGGACCGCGCTCGCCGCGTAGAGCGCGACGAACAGCAGGCAGGCCAGGGCCGGCCGCCACTGCTGCTCGTAGGGATAGGCGCCGAGCAGGATGAAGCGAAAGCGCTCGTGCACGACGGCCCAGCAGGCTCCCTGCCCGCGCGAGGCGCGGCAGAGCGACGAGGCGGCCCCGGGCGGCAGCGCCCAGTGGGCGTGCACCACGCCCCACTGCAGGAACCGAAATCCGAGGTAGCCCAGGCAGGCGGCCACCACCGCCGTGGCGGCGGCGCCGGCACGGTCGCGCCGCGACCTCACGGCTCGGCCGCCGACATCAGCAGCGCGATGACGAGGCTCAGCGCCAGATACACCGTCATCACCAGGGCGATGACCTCCACTGCCTGGCCGGTCTGGTTGAGCGTGGTGTCGGCGATCGACATCAGGTCGGGGTAGCCGATGGCCACCGCCAGCGAGGAGTTCTTGGTGAGGTTCAGGTACTGGGTCGTCGTCGGCGGCAGGGCCACGCGCAAGGCCTGCGGCAGCACGACCAGGCGCAGGACCCTCGCCCGCGACATCCCCAGGGCGGCCGCGGCTTCGGTCTGGCCGCGGTCGACGGCGAGAATGCCGCCGCGCACGATCTCGCCGATGAAGGCCGCGGTGTTGGTCGAGAGTCCGATCAGGAGCGCGGCGAACTCCGGCGTGAGCGACATCCCGCCCTCGAACCCGAACCGCATCAGCGCGGGCCGGTCGAGCGTGACCGCCGGGTGGCCGGCGGCGATCGCGCCCACCAGCAGCACCGCGGCAGCGCCGGCCGCCAGTCGCGCGGTCGGCAGGGCGCGCCCGGCCCGGTCCCGCTGCCGCCGTGAGATCCCGCGCAGCAGGCCGACGACGATCGCGAGAGCTCCCGCAGCCGCGACCAGCCAGCGGGTTCCGCCGTGCCAGGCGAGCCCCGGCAGATGGAGGCCGCGGATGCAGAGGAAGACCCCCGGGAGCGGGCGCAGCGCGTCGCGCGGGCCGGGCAGCGCCTGCGAGAGGGAGTACCAGAAGAGGAGCTGGAGCAGCAGGGGAGTGTTCCGCACCACCTCGACGTACGCCCTCGCCAGGGTGGCCACGATCCGGACCCGCGACAGCCGAGCGATCCCGAGGACCAGTCCGAGCGCGGTCGCAAGGACGATGGCCAGCAGGGCCACCCGCACGGTGTTGAGGAGGCCCACGGCCAGCGCGCGGGCGTAGCTGTCGCGCGGGGAGTAGGCCAGGGGGCTCGCCGAGATCTCGAAGCCGGTCGCGCGGCCGAGAAACCCGAAGCCCGACGCGAGGCCGCGGAGCCGGAGGTTGGCCGCCGTCTGGACCACGAGCACGACGAGAAGCGCGAGCACCAGCGCCACAGCGCCGGCCTGCCAGGCGAGCGCGCGCACCCGCGGATCGCTCCAGGAAGGGCGTGGACCCGGCGGGGCGGCGGTCACCGCAAGTCCGGGGCGTACAGGATGCCGCCGTCGCTCCAGAGCCGGTTCACGCCGCGATCGAGCCCGAGCGGCCTCAGATTGCGGTCGAAGCTCTCCCCGTAGCTGCCCACCTGCTTCACGATCCGGTAGGCCCAGCCCGAATCGACGCCGAGCATCGCGCCGAAGCCGCCGGTCGTGCCGAGGAAGCGCTGCAGGTTCGGATCGTCGCTGGCGAGCGCCCGATCGATCGTCCGCGAGCTCAGCCCGAGCTCCTCCGCGTCGATCATGGCGAACACCGACCAGCGCACGATCTCCATCCAGCGCACGTCGTTGGGCATGACGCCCGGGCCGTACGGCGCCTTGGAGATCACCTGGGGCAGGATCACCTCCGCATCCGGGATCGGCGCACGAGCCCGCACGGATGCCAGGTTGGAGCGGTCCTGGGCGAAGGCGTCGCAGCGCCCGGCGAAGAAGGCGCTCGTGGCCTCGTCGAGGCGCTCGATCACGACCGGAGTGAAGGCCAGATGGTGCTTCCGGAAGTAGTCGGTGACGTCGAGCTGGTTCGTCGTGCCCGGGATGAGGCAGATCGTCGCCCCGTCGAGCTCCTCGACCGCCTTCACGCCGAGCGCCTTGTGCACGATGAAGCCGGTGCCGTCGTACCAGTTGGCGGCGGGAAACTCGATGCCAAGCTGGACGTCGCGCTGGAACGTGATGGTGGTGTTGCGCGAGAGCACGTCGATCTCGCCACTCTGCAGGGCGGTGAAACGCTGCGCGGCCGTGAGCGGCGTGTATCGCACCTTCGACGCGTCTCCCAGCACAGCGGCCGCGATGGCACGGCAGACATCGACGTCCAGGCCGCGCCAGTTCCCCCGGGCATCGGTCGCCGAGAACCCGGCGACGCCGGTGCTCACGCCGCAATGCACGTAGCCCTTGCGCCGGACGCCGTCGAGCGTCGAGGCCGCCGCGCCGCCGGTCGGAGTCCGAGCGCCGGCCGCCGTGGCGGACGCGCCTGGAACTCCGACACCCGAGCAGCCGGACACGGCAAGGGCGGCGCACGCGGCGAGAGCGACACACGGTGCGAGAACAGCGCACATGCGAGAATGACGCCGTGCCGCCCTGGCTGGTTCCCATCTCATCCGTGCACGAGGCTACCGATGGGCGCTCGCTCCACCGGGGTCAGCCACACGGCGCGCGCCGGGTTCCGGCCGCGGACCACGGCCTCGTAGGCGCCCCAGAGTCGGCGGGTGACGGGTCCGATGCGGCCGTCGCCCACGGGACAGCGATCGACCGAGAGCACGGGGCGGATCTCCTGGGCGCTGCCGCACAGGAAGGCCTCGTCCGCGACGTAGAGCTCGGTGCGGTCGATGTCGCGCTCCTGGACCCGGAGCCCGAGATCGTCCGCGGCGAGCTCGAGCAGCGTCGCGCGGGTGACGCTCTCGAGCACAGACGCCGTGACCGGAGGCGTGATGAGCGTTCCACGCCGCACGATGGCCAGGCAGGCGTTGGCACCTTCCGACACCTTGCCGGCCAGCGTCAGGAAGATCGGCTCGTCGTACCCGTTGCGGTGCGCCTCGAGCAGGCCGAACCGGCTGTTGTGGTAGTTGGCGCCGGCCTTGACCCGCGGCGGCATGATCGCGTCGTCGATGCGCCGCCAGCTGCTGACCGCCGAATGGACGCCCTTCTCCTCGAGCGGCGCCGAGGTGCGGCTTGCGGCGACGCAGACCAGCGAGGCCGGCCCCGTGACGTCGCTCTTCCCCTCGCCGGTGACGAACACGGTCAGCCGGATGTGGGCGTCGCCCCGGATCCGGTTGGTGCGCAGCGACCGGAGGATCGCCTCGAGGCAGGCCTCGTCCCGCCAGTGGGGGGCGATCTGCATGACCCGCACGGAGTCGCGCAGGCGCGCCAGGTGGTCGGCGATCCGGAAGACGAACGACTGGCCGTCGTCGCCGGCGTAGGCGCAGAGGCCCTCGAAGACGTTCGCCCCGTACTTCGCGGCCGCGCTCGAGACGTGGAGGGTGGCATCGCCGGAGGGTACCATCGTGCCGTCGACGTAGATGAAGTCCGGGTTCGCCATGGCGCCGTGCTCCTGCTCGTTCGCGGGGTGGTATTCTAGTGTAGACAAATGTATACATTGCTGGTACTGTTCCATCAAGAGGCCCCTCGCTCGGAGGGTCCGCCCCCGGCACTCCAGGGAGCCCCCATGAAGATCGCGGTCATCGGAGCGGGCGGCGTCGGCGGCCTGCTCGGCGCGGCGCTGGTTCGGTCGGGCCGGGACGTCTGGTTCCTGGCGCGCGGCCGCCATCTCGCCGCCATGCGCGAGGGCGGGCTGCGCATCACCGGCGCCCGCGGCGACCACTGGCTCACGCACGTGCAGGTGACGGACCGGCCCGACGCGATCGGCCTGGCCGACGTGGTGCTGCTCGCCGTCAAGCTGTGGGACGTCGAGGCCACGGTGCAGTCGCTTGGGCCGCTGATCGGTCCCGAGACCATCGTCGTTACGCTGCAGAACGGCGTCGACGCGCCCGGTCAGGTGGCCGCGACCATCGGGCCCCGGCACGTCGCGGCCGGGTCCTGCTTCGTGAACGGCGGGATGACGGAGCCCGGGGTCATCCTCCAGGCGAGCGTCCATCAGCGGATCGTGGCCGGCATGCTCACCGGCGAGCGGAGCCCCGTGCTGGAGCGGTTCGGGAGCGCATGCGCCGCGGGAGACATCGAGCTCATCCTGACCCCTGCCCCTGTCGATGCGCTATGGGAGAAGTACGTTCAGCTCGTGCCGATCAGCGCCGTGACGGCGCTGCTCCGCGCGCCCATCGGCGCGGTGCGGGACGATCCCGAGAGCTGGCGACTGTTCCTGCAGATCCTCGAGGAGACCGTGCTGGTGGGCCGAGCCACCGGCGCGGACGTGCCGGCGGCGGCCGTCGAGCGCCGCCTCGCGTACGTCCGAGCCCTGCCGCGAGACGCGATGGCGTCCATGGCGAGGGACCTGCTGCAGGGCCGACGGCTGGAGTTACCTTGGTTGAGCGGGCGGGTCATCGAGCTCGGCCGCCACTACGGGGTCCCGACCCCGGCGAACGACTTCGCGTGGGCCGCCCTCGAGCCATTCGTCCTCGGCGCGGACCCTCTTCCGATGAAAGGCCCGCATGCCGCGTGAGACCAAGCGAACCAGGCCCAAGGCGCCGACCGCGCACGCGATCGCGGCGCGCGAGCACCTGGGCGGCAAGGTATCGCGTGGCGCCAAGGCGTACGAGCTGCTCCGGGAAGCCATCGCCACGGGGAGGCTCAAACAGGGCGCCCGGGTGCTCGAGAGCGAGCTGGCCGGGTTGCTCGGGATGAGCCGGACGCCGATCCGGGAAGCGATCGCGGCCCTCGAGGCGGACGGCCTGATCTCGATCGACGGGGCGCGCGGGCGGGTCGTGACCACGCTCGACTATCAGGGCGTGATGGACCTGTACGCCGTTCGCGAGGTGCTCGAATCGGCGGCGGCGGGCCTGGCCGCCCGCAACGCGTCGGACATGGAGGTTCTCGCCCTGCGCGACATGCTCGAGCTCGAAGAGCAGGTCATCGACGATCCCGGCAAGCTCGGGGACCACAACCGCCGGTTTCACGAGGCCATCTACTACTGCTCCCACAACCAGTACATGGTGAAGATGCTGCAGTACATCCGCACCGGGATGCTGCTGTTCGGACCGGCCACGCGCGCCGGCCAGGACCGCCGCGAGAACGGGTTGCAGGAGCACCGTGCGATCGTGGATGCGATCGCCACGCGCGACCCGGCTTCGGCCGAGGCCGCCATGCGCCATCACGTCAGGCGCGCGCAGCAGGCTCGCGTCAAGCGCATGCTGCAGGGCACTTGAGCCCCCGCAGGTAGGACAGGCGCGCCGGTACGTCGCCTCCCAGGGGGCCGCATGATCCCGTGGTCCTTCCTGCTGTTGGTCCTCCTTTTCTCCCTCCCCTGCTGGCTGCTCGCCGCGATCGTCGGACGCCTGCCCCCCGAAGTCGTCCCGATCAACCTCCCCGTCAGCGCGCTCATGGCGTTCAATCCACTGCTGGCGGCGGCAATCCTCGTCTCCCGGGAGCAGGGATGGACCGGGGTGAAGGCGAGCGCGCTCGGGATTGCCCTCGTCATGGGCGCGGTCTGGGGCACCTGGCACGCCGTGCCCTACATCCAGGCGGAACGGCCACCGGTGTGGATCGTGTGGTAGGTCCTGGGGTCGGTCGCTTCCCGCGTCCTCGTCGTGTGGATCTACGCCAACTCGGGACGCAGCGTCTTCGCGGTCAGCCTCTTTCACGCCACGATCAACGTGAGCGCGTTCCTGTTTCCGAACTACGGGTCGCACTACGACCCCTTCATCGTCTGTCTCATCGTGACGGCGATGGCCGGAGCGGCCGCCTATTGTGGGGACCGTCGACCCTGGCGCATTTCCGCTACCGCCGCGCGCCCCCGGCGGGGGCCGGCGACGGACACCCCTGACCTTCGACAGGGGGGACCCCCGACTCGCGTCCGGGCCACCGGCCAGCGATGGTGGGGTCGATGTCCAGCAAGAAGCCGGAGGCCACGCTACCCGCCGTTCTCCATATTTTCGCCGTCACTTCTCAGGGGTGCATCATGCGGGTGTCGAACAGTGGTGATTGGCAGCTCCGGCAATGTCCCGATCCCAGCTGCACGGCGGGCACGTTGCGGGTCCGGCGCGATCACAGAAACCGGGAGCTGTGGTGGGCGGGGAGGATCGACTCGAGCGGAACCTGGAGCATCGCCGCGACGGAGCCGTGCTGTCCGGTATGCGGATCGGACCTGAAGGCGGAACTGGGAGAGCGTGAGCGGGCCGGGTGAGGGGCGGAGTGGATGAGGGGCGGGTGGGATGATGGCGGGGGGAATGGCGGTGGGTGGGATCAGTGGCGGGTGCTGGGATGAGCAGCAGCTGTTGGATGAGCAGCGGCTGCTGGGATGAGTAACGAGTGTTGGATGGGTAGCGGGCAGGATGGGTAGCGGGCAGATCGGCAGCGGGCGGACGAGCAGCGGGTGGGTGAGTGACCGCAGTTGGAGCGGTGCGAGCGGAGCGAGCAGTGCGAGTCACCCTGAGCCAAGCGAAGGGGGCATGAGCGGAATCATGCCCCCTTCGCTTCACTCAGGGTGACTCGTGTGTCCACCCATGTCCCCCGATGATCCTCTCACTCCTGTCTCCCTCGCGTGTCTCCCACCTCGTGTTTCCCACTGGTGTCTCCCCACCCAGGCCTCAACCGCCGCGTGCGATCAGGCCGCGCTCCCCGCTGTCGCCGGCACACGCTCATCCCGCTGCCGCCCACGCTGCTCCACGATCCGCCTGGCGACGTACTCCGCGTCCCGCCCCACCCCGTGGATCATCGTGGACGACATGGCGTACAGGAAGTGCAGGCCCACGAAGCTCAGGCCCGGCGCCGCACCGACGACGCCCCGATCGTGCTCCGGCTCGCCGTGCGCGTCGAACACCGGGAGATCGATCCACGAGAACCCGGGCTCGAACCCCGTGCACCACACCACGTTCGCCACGTCGAGCACCCGCCCGTCGTCGAGCAACGGCCGGCCGTCGCGGGTGCCTGCCGTTCTCGGCACCCGGACGACGCCCGCCCCCGCGAGATCGTCGGGCTGCACCCGGATCAGGGGCGTGCCCTTCGAGACCACTCGGGGCCGGGCCCGCCGTCCCACCGGCGTGTCCAGCGTGAGCACGCGGTGGAACAGGCCGCGCAACACCAGGCGCGCGAGCCCCAGCCGGGCGGCCGTGCCCTCGATCCGGAAGGGGATGTGGCCGGTATCCCGCCCCGACATCCAGGTCGGATGCCCCGACCGCGCGACCTCGAGCGCGATCTCGGCGCCCGAGTTCCCCGCCCCGACCACGAGGACCCCACCCTGCCGGAGCTGACCGGGATTCCGGTAGTCGAGCGAGTGGAGCTGGACGATGTCCCGGTCGAGCTCGGCCGCAAACCTCGGCACCCGGGGCTTCTGATAGGTGGCCATCGCCACGACCACGTGCTCGGCCTGGATCTGAAGCTCGCCGGCCGAGACCAGGAAGCCCCCGTCCCGGCGCAGGATCGCGTCCACCGTCACCCCGGTGCGAACCGGCAGCGCGAACCGCCTGGCGTAGGCTTCGAGGTAGTCGGCCATCTCGTCCTTGGTGGGGAACGCATTGGCCGAGGCAGGGAACGGCAGGCCGTCGAGCCCATCGAAGCGGGCGGGCGTGAACAGCCGAAGCGAGTCCCACCGCCGCCGCCAGGTGTCGCCCACCCGCTGGTTGGCCTCGAGAATGACGAACGGCGCGCCCCGGCGCGCCAGGTGGTAGCCGACGGACAGGCCTGCCTGGCCGGCCCCGATGATGACGGTCTCGATCTCCTCGTGACGCTGCATGGCTGCACCTCGGTCGGATGTCCTTGGGCGACGCATTGTCGCCGAACACATCCTACGTGTTGACTGCCGGATTTGCGTCGGGGGGATTGCCCAGCCCCAGGCACCCGCCGGCATGGGTCATTCTATGTAGGCGGCCGGACCAGGTCGTGCTGGTACGCGTAGGCGGTGGCCGCAGCCCGGGTGGAGAGCTCCAGCTTGGCGAAGATGTTGCTCAGGTGGCGCGCGACGGTCTTCTCGCTGATGCCGAGGCGCTCGGCGATCGCCCGGTTGGTCCGACCGGTGGCGACGAGGCCGAGCACCTGCAGCTCGCGGGTGGTGAGCCGGTCGGCACCGTCGCGCCGGGAGCCGGATGACAGCGCGTCCAGCCGGCGGACGTCCGGCGCCGCGCCGAGCGCCAGAAAGGCGTGGCGCGCAGCGTCCAGCTCGATCCCGGCGGTGTCCTCGTCGCCCAGGGCGCGGTGCGCGAGCCCGATCAGCACCCGGGTCCGCGCGGCGTCATGCGGCGCCTCGAGCTCCCGCCACGCGGCCGATGCCTCCCGCAGCGCGGCAAGCGCCTCCCGCGGGTGCTGCTCGGCGAGCAGCACGGCGCCCATGCCCTGGGCGGCCAGCGCGCCGACCAGCCGGGCGCCGAGCGCGGCCGCCATCTGCGAGAGCTCTTCCGCGGCGGCGTGGGCGGCGCCGGTGTCGCCGGCGGCGAGCATGATGTCCACGCAGGCGGCGAGGTCGGCGGCGCGGGCGCGCGGATTCCGCGCTTCGGCCACGACGCCGCGAATGGCCGCGGCGGCGGCCTCGACCCGGCCCTGCGCCAGTCGGAGGAGCGCCAGCCCGGGATGGGGATCGCGTCCCCACCGGCTGGCCTCCCGGTAGCCCTCCTCGGCCTCGGCCGCTTCTCCGCGCAGCCGGTGCAGCTCGGCGAGCCGGTAGAGCGCCGCGCCGACCGCCGGGCTGATCGGCGGCCGCGAGAGCGACTCGCGGGCACGCTCCGCCTCGTCACGCGCGTCGGGCCACGCGCCGCTGAGCTGCATGAGCTCCGCCCGCCGGAGCATGCAGCTGCCGCGATAGGGGGAGATGTCGGGCTGGGAGGCGCACCAGCGGGCCAGCGCCGCGGTCCACTCCCGCGACCGGCGCAGGTCGTAGATCTCGTGGCACCCCTCGATCACGCTGCAATAGAGATCGCCCACCACGATCGGCGAGAGATCGTCGGCCGTGACCGCGACCATCACCTCGTCCAGCAGGGTCACGCCCCGCGCGACCTCGCCCAACCGGATGAGCGCGCGGCCTTCGCCGTGCCGGGCGAGCATGATCAGGTCGCGGTCGCCGAAGCGCTCCCCGACCGCGGCGGCCCGGGCGAACGTCGCCCGGCTGGTCTCGTTGTCGCCCTGGAACATCGCGCGGATGGCCTCGGGAAGCAGCACGTATCCCCGCTCCACGCAGTCGCGGCCGCACGCGTCGAGCAGCCGGTGCGCCCGCGCCAGCCAGCCGCCGCTCCGGGCCGGCTCGTTCTCCAGCAGGAGCCGGATCGCGATCCGCACGGCGCAGCGGGCCGCGCGCTCGTCGTCTCCCTCGGCCAGGAAGGCCTGGTGGGCGCGCGCCCAGACGTCGCTTTCGGCGTCGCTGCCGGTGAGCCGGAGGGAGGTGGCCAGCCGCTCGAGGTCGGCTGCACCGAGCGGCGTGTCGCGGTCGGCGGCGGAGAGGTGGGCGCAGGCCTCGGCCCAGGCCTTGGCCGCAAAGGCACTGCGCCCGCGGACGACCGCTTCGCTCACCCGCTCAGTGGGCAGCGTCCTCGAGCCCATGTTTGACCGCGAAGAGCGCGGCCTGCGTGCGGTCGCCCGCGTGGATCTTCGGGAGGATCGCGCTCACGTATCCCTTCACCGTGCCGACGCTCAAGTTGAGCGCGGCGGCGATCTGCTTGTTCCCCATCCCGCGCGCCACCAGCCGGAGCACGTCGAGCTCGCGCGGCGTGAGTCCCGCGAACGGCGAGGCGGCCGGCGGTGCGGAAACCTGCCGCATGAGATGCTGCTGGGCGCGGGGGTCGAGCGTGGGAACGCCGAGCGCGGCGGCGTGGATCGCCTGGACCAGCTGGGCGCGGAGGACGTCCTTGAGCAGGTAGCCGGTGGCCCCCGCGCGGATCGCGTCGCGCACGCGCTCGTCGTCGGCGTAGGTCGTGAGGATCAGCACCCGCGGCCCGCCGCCGCCGGCACGGAGCCGCTCGGTGGCCGAGATGCCGTCGAGCCCCGGCATGAGCAGGTCCATCAGCACGACGTCCGGCTTCAGCCGCTCCGCCAGCCGCACCACCTCGTGGCCGTCGGCGGCCTCGCCCACGATCTCGATCGTCTCGCGTTCCTCGGACAGGATCATGCGAAGGCCCTCGCGCACGACCTGATGGTCGTCCGCGATGAGCACCCGGACCGGCCCGGCGTGGCGCAGGCGCTCCGGGCTCACGGCCGGCGCTCCAGAGTCTGTGGCACTGTCACCTCGATGGTGGTTCCCGCGCCGGTGGCGGAGTCGATCCGGATCGTCCCTCCGATCGCGGTGGCCCGCTCGCGCATGGTGAGGAGGCCGAGCCCGCCCATCTGCACGGCGTGCTCGCCGGTCCGCTCGATCGACGCGCTGAAGCCCCGGCCGTCGTCGGCGATGCGGAGCACGGTGTCGCGGCCCTCGGTCCCCAGGCGGAGCCGCGCGCGAGTGGCGCCGGCGTGCTTCACCACGTTGCTCAGCGCCTCCTGCGCGATGCGGTAGAGCGCCTCCTCCTCGGCAAGCGGCCGGGGCACGTACCGCACGAGGTCCGCATCCACCGGGAGCGCGTCGGAGGAGACCTCGCCGGCGAGCAGCGCCAGCGCCTCCGCCAGCCCATGGTGCCTGAGCCGCGCCCGCGCCGAGCCCGCGGGGGCGTCGGACTCTCCGCCGAGGACCCCGTTCCGGGCGCGGGGGCGAAGCTCCGCCAGCAGCACCCGCATCTCGTCCAGCGCCACCTGGGTCAGCTCCACCACCCGTCGGGCGCGGCTCTCGCCCTCCTCGCGGCCCCGGCCGTAGGCCGGTCCCAGCGTCTGGGCGATCAGCGTCAGGCTGGAGAGGTGCTGGGTCACGGCGTCGTGCAGCTCCCGCGCGAGCCGCTGCCGCTCCTCCAGCACCGCGACCTGCTGGGCGCTCGCGTACAGCCGGGCATTGTCGATGGCGACGGCGAGCTGGTCGGCGATGATGCCGACGATGGCGGCATCCTCGTCGCAGAACGGCTCGTCCCGCTCCACGTTGACGACGCCGAGCACCCGGTCGCCGAGCATGATGGGGACGGCGAGCTCCGCACGTCCCGCCGTCACGCCCGGCGTGGGCAGGTAGCGTGGATCCACGGTGACGTCGTTCACCAGAACGGGCAGCCGGGTGCGGGCGGCCTCGCCCATGATCCCGGTCGTGATCGGAATGTGGTATTCGCCGGGGATCTGCTGCTTGTAGTGGCCCCCCTTCACCCGGAGCACCAGCATCCCCGGCTGCTCGGGATCGATGAGGGGAATCGCGAGGTTGGGAAAGCCGAGCAGCTCGTGAATGGCGTCGGCGGCCCGCTGGAGCAGCTCGTCGAGCCGGAGGTCCGCCGTGACCAGGCGGGCGACACGGGCCACCAGCGCCATCCGGTCGGCCCGCTGCCGCTCGTCCTCGTAGCGCCATGCATTGGCGATGGCGATCGCGGCGGGCCGTGCGAACAGCGCGAGCGTCTCGACCTCCTCCGCGCCCATCCGGCGGGTGCCGGTGCCGACGCCGAGAAAGCCGATCATGCGCCCATCCCACTCGATGGGCATGCCGATGACGGAATGATCGGCGAAGCCCGATTGGGTGGGGTGCGCCAGGTCGCCGTAGCGGTCGAGGACCACCGGGGTGCCGCGCTCGAGCACCACCCCGGCCAGTCCCACCCCCCGCGGCATCTCGGCGCCGGCCTCATCCGGCGGCATGCGGTAGCCGGCGGCGGTGCGGATGACGTCGCGGTCGGGATCCACCAGGCCGATCGTGCCGTGCTCCGCGCCGATCAGCTCGCAGGCGTGACGCAGGATGCTCTCGAGCAGCGGCTGCAGCTCGAGCTCGCCGCTGATGGTCTCCACCACGGCGCGCACGCTCTCGCGCTGCCGCAGCAGCTTCCGGAGCTGTCCGGTGTTGGGCTCCGAGACCGGCGCCTGTACCATGTCCCTCGTCATGTGCTCCGATCTTGGCACCCGGACCCCCCTGCCGCAAGCCCGTCGCTATACCCACGACCCTGGTATGAGGTCACCCCTGTCCCAAGACAGGGATGGTCGCCAGCGAACGTCGGACCGAAGTCCGGCCCGGTGCCGGATGGGCGCCCGGTCGCCGCACTCCAATATTCGTGTCCGACCCCAACGGGAGCACACGATGAAGCTCAGGATCTACAATGGCGAGTTCGAGCGGATCATGCCGGCCACGCGCGAGCTGGTCGACGAGGTCCTCGCGCCCGGGAGCACGGCCGGGCCGGGCACCGAGATCACCCTGGCATCGGAGAGCCTCTGGCTCTCGGCCACGGTCCTGCCGCTGACCCAGCTGGCGGTGTACCTGATGTCCGGCGGCCAGGGCGTCGGGGTGATCTCGCTGGGCGCCACGCCGTATGACGAGGCGCGGCGGCAGTTCCGGGCGTTCCTCGCGCAGGGGGTAGCCCATGCGGGCGGCTGAGCGCTACGTACTGCGGGTTCTCGCCGACCAGTGGGCCGGGCCGGCCCGGATGCCGAGCCTGCTCGACATCCGCCGCGCCGACGACGCGCTCGCGGCCGAGCTCCGGGCGATCGGCTTCCAGGTCACCGGCCTCACGCTGCAGGACGGCTCACTCGAGTACCTGAGCGAGCGGCTCGCGGGCGTGACCGACACCTTCGACGCGATCTGCTGCCGCGACGTGCTCGAGCTGGTGGACGACTGGACCGAGGTGGTCGGACGGATCGCCCGGCGGCTCCGCCCCGGGGGCGTGTTCCTCTACACCGTGGGGTGCGCGACGTCGGCGCGAACCCGGCTGCTGCCAGGGTTCGTGCGCGAATGGCTGGGGCTGGACTCCGCGCCGGACAGGCGGCTGCGCCGCGGCACGATCACGGCCCTCGACATGACGGCGACGCTTCGGAGAATTGGGCTGTTGCCGCGGGAGATGCGGGCCTTCGGCCAGGACGTAGCGCGAGCGGCCGGCCCCGGGTGGGCCGCGTACGCGGGCTATTCGGTACGCAGGGTGGATCGCCTCGCGCCGGCGACCGGCATGCGGTGGGACTTCTCGGGCACCGGGGAGCGGTGGATCACGGACCGGCGATAGCCGTCACGACCCCGCTGGCGCCGCGCCCTTGCGCGGCGCGCGGCGCTCCTCGTCCTTTCCTGAATCGTGAGTCCCGGGACCACTCAGCACCGCCCCTTTCTCACCGCCTCGTGGCGGTACCTCGCCATGCTGAACTTCGAGGTCCCGCGGGACCTGCTGCGGGGGCTCGTGCCGGCCGGGACCGAGCTCGACACCTGGACCGGCGTCACCCTCGCGAGCATGGTCGGGTTCCGGTTCCTCGACACCCGGGTGCTGGGCATCCCGATTCCCGGCCATCGTGACTTCGACGAGGTCAATCTCCGGTTCTACGTGCGGCGGCGCGGAGCGGACGGTGCCTGGCGCCGCGCCGTGGTCTTCGTTCGGGAGCTCGTGCCGCGGCGCGCCATCGCGGCGGTGGCACGCCTGCTGTACAACGAGCCCTACACGGCGGTGCCGATGCGCCACGAGATCCACATGGCGGGCGCGGTGGATGGGGTCCCGGGCCGGGCGGCGTATGCCTGGCGCCAGGACGCCCGCTGGCATCGGCTCGCGGTGGCGACCCGCGGGACCGCGACGGTGCCCGAACCGGACTCCGAGGCGGCGTTCATCGCGGAGCACTACTGGGGCTACACGGCACAGCGCGACGGTGGGGCCAAGGAGTATCGGGTGACGCACGAGCCCTGGCGGGTCTGGGCCGCGGAGCGGGCGGAGTTCGACTGCGACGTGGCGGCCGTCTACGGCGCCGGCTTCGCGGAATGCCTGAGCGCCCGGCCGCGGTCGGCATTCCTGGCCGAGGGCTCCGCGGTCGCGGTGTACGCCGGCCGGCGGATTTCATGACCGCAGCGGTCCCGACGACCGACCGCAGGATCGCGCTCGTCGCCCTGTGCGCCGGGTACCTCGTGGCGGTGTCCGTCTGCTTTCGCCCAGTCCAGCTCCGGGTCTGGAACAGCCTGAGCGGCGTGGATGTGCTGGTCATGGCGGTCCTGGTCGTTCCGTTTCTCATCATCGCGCGACCCGGCCGGCCCAACCTGCGGGTGACCCGCTACGCCTGGGGCCTGTGCGCCCTGATGGCGCTGGATGTCCTCTGCTTCGCGCTGGCGGAATTCGGCCCGCGCGGCGGGGGGCATCCGTCGCTGGAATCGCTGATCTCCTACTTCGTGGCGCTGGCCAAGCCGGTGCTTATCCCGCTCGCGCTGGTCCTGCTTGGGATCGCGTGCTTCAAAGGGGAACGGTTGGCCGTCGTCGGGGCCGGCTTCGTCTGCCTGGCCGGCGAGACGCTGTACGCGACGTACCCGACGTCGTGGTGGGGAGGCGCGTGACGGACGCAGCTCGCGCTCACCTTGCGCCCGCGCTCGAGGGCTCGATCTTTCGGGGATGACTGTTCCTGGCCGCGGCGGGTGCGCTGATCAATCTGGCCGCCATCGTCGCCAACCTGCACATTTACTTCGCACCGACATCCCTGTTCGACACGCTCGTGATGCTGGGACTGCTCGCGGCCGGCCTGGGCCTGATCGCGCGCTCCCTCCGCGCCACGCCCTGAGATCGTCCGACCCACCGTCGAGGAGAGCCCATGTCGCAGGACCCGCCGATCTCCCGTCGTGACCTCCTGGGCGTCGGCGCCGGCGCCGCCGCCGGCCTGCTGGCGCAGCGGCTCGGGGCGGAGCCCACGCCGGGCCCCGCGTGCGCCGAGCCGACCGTGGCCCAGACCAGCGGGCCCTACTATCCCACGCACGACCGTCCGGACGAGGACCCCGATCTCACGCGTGTCAAGGGCCGCACGGGCCGCGCCGCCGGGGAGGTGATCATCGTGCAGGGCCGGGTGCTGGACGAGGCCTGCCGGCCGGTCGCGGCGGCGCTGGTCGAGATCTGGCAGGCCAACACCCACGGCCGCTACGACCACGAGAAGGACGCGAACAACCCCCGCCCGCTCGATCCGAACTTCCAGAGCTGGGCCGAGATGCTCACCGATGCCGAGGGCGGCTTCCGGTTCACCACCATCAAGCCCGGGTCGTACCCGGCGGACGACAAAGGCTGGATCCGGCCGCCGCACATCCATTTCCGCGTCTCCCGCCGAGGCTACCACGAGCTCGTCACCCAGATGTACTTCGCGGGCGAGGCATTGAACGAGGCCGACCTGATCCGGAAGGAGCTCTCGACGCACGATCAGGCGCGGGTCACGGTGGCATTCGAGCCGGCGCCCGCGCCGGCGGAGCCCGGCTCGCGGTTCGGCGTCTTCGACATCACGCTGCGGCAGGCCGGCTGACGCGCGCCCGGGCAGGCCGCCATGCATGAACACGTCACGCTGCTCCGACCCGACGCGCGGCCCGGCGATGCGCGCGCCGCTTCGTCGTCGCTGCCGGCCGACCTGCTCGGGCAGTCCGCGAAGCGCCTCCGCATCCTCGCCCTGCTCTACGCGTTCGTCTTCTTCATGGCTGCCATCGTTCCGGTCCTGCTCGTCCCGGCCGACCGTGCGATGTTCTTCGGAAGCTTCGGGCACTGGGGCCCGACGGTAGTCGCCATCGTCGTGGCGCTCCTCGTGGCGGCGGCGCTCGGGTACCCGCGCCTGCCGCTGCCCCTGGCGATGAAGATCGGCCTGGCCTTCGAGATCGCCAGCGGCTACGGCATCGCCGCGGCCGAGTTCACCGATCCGATGGGTCTCGACATGCGCGGGCGCGTGCTCGGACTCTCGTGGGTCGCGGTGTGGACGGTGCTGTTCACGGTGGTGGTGCCGACGCGACCGCGCCGGGCCCTCGTGGCGGCGCTGGCCACGGTGAGCTCGGTCCCCGTCGTCGTCGGGCTGATGATCGCCTACGGCCCGACGACGTTCAGGCCCGATCCGGGGCAGTTCTTCTTCTGGCTCGTATTCCCCTACCTGCTCGTCGTGGCCATGGCGTACGTCGGCTCGCGGGTGGTCTACACGCTGGGCACGGAGGTGAAGCGCGCGCGCGAGCTGGGCAGCTATCAACTGGAAGCGAAGCTGGGCGAAGGCGGGATGGGAGAGGTTTGGCGCGCGCGGCACCGGATGCTGGCGAGGCCCGCGGCGATCAAGCTCATCCGGCCGTCGCGCGACGGCAGCGGCTCCCCCGGCGTCTCCGACGAGGCGCTGCAGCGGTTCGAGCGCGAGGCCCAGGCCATCGCCCGGCTGCGGTCGCCTCACACGGTGGAGCTGTTCGACTTCGGCGTCGCCGCGGACGGCGTCTTCTACTACGTCATGGAGCTGCTCGACGGGCTCGACGCGGACACGCTCCTCCGCCGCCACGGCCCCACCCCACCCGACCGGGCGGTATACCTCCTGCGCCAGGTGTGCCACTCGCTCTCCGAGGCCGAGTCCTGCGGCCTGGTGCATCGCGACATCAAGCCCGCGAACATCTTCCTCTGCCGCTACGGCGAGGAGTACGACTTCGTGAAAGTGCTGGACTTCGGTATCGTGAAGGGTTCGCGCGAGAGCCAGGGGGCGGACGTGCTGCGGACGGCCGAGAACTCCGTGCAGGGCACGCCGGCCTTCATGGCTCCCGAGCAGGCGGTGGGCGGCGAGGTGGACTCGCGGGCCGACATCTACGCCACCGGCTGTGTCGCCTACTGGCTGCTCACGGGTCAGTTCGTATTCACCGCCGAGACGCCCATGGGCCTGCTGATGCAGCACGTACAGGCAGTGCCCGCGCCGCCGTCGTCCCGGACGAGCCAGCCGATTTCCGCGGGGCTCGACCAGCTCGTGCTGTCGTGCCTGGCGAAGGACCCGGCGGAGCGACCCCAGTCGGCCCGGGAGCTGTCGGGCCGGCTGGCCGAGCTCGAGCGCCACGGCGCGTGGACCCAGGACCGCGCGCGGAGCTGGTGGGCGGCACACCAGCCGGCGAAAGTGTAGGGACCGGGCGGCGGTCAGGTCACGGGCGGGGAACGGAGGATCGCGAGCTTCAGGCTCCCCTTCTCCGAGGAGCCTCCCATGGCCCGCTCCGCCTACCGTCCGCCGCACGCCCGCCGGGTACTCGGCGCTCTCGCCCTCCTGCTCGGCTTCGCGGGATCCGCCGTCGCCCAGTCCGCCGTCACCCCGCGTCTCACCGGTCCCCGTGCATCGGTCGTCTGGACGCAGCGTGCCGCGGGCGACACGGCCGCTCCGGCCAGGATCCGGAGCCAGGGCGAGCGGGCGCGGAGGGGGCTTGCGATCGGAGGAGTGGTCGGCGGGCTGGCGAGCGCTTTCCTCATGTACCGGGTCTGTCGCGACTCCGGCGACGGCCCGGCCAGCTGCCGCAACGATGCGATCTGGTGGGGCACCGCGGGTGGGCTGCTCGGTGCTCTCATCGGGGCCACCTCGGCCCGCAACGAGGAATAGGGACAGGCAGGACACCATCCAGGGAGCCGTCGATGCCGTACAACCGCCCCGTCGCGCGCATGCCCGCCGCCGGAATCCTGCTCGTCCTCGGCTGCTTCCTCGCCCGGCCGCTGCCGGCGCAGACGGCGGACTCCTCGCTCGTCACCCTCGACCGCCTGTTCGGCTCCGACGAGTTCGCGCCCGACTTCCTGGGCGCGGTCCGGTGGATCGAGGGTCAGGCGGCCTACACCAAGCTCGAGCCCGACTCGGCAACGCCGCCCGGCCGGGCCCTCGTCCGCTACGATGCCGCGAGCGGCCGCCGCGACGTCTGGGTGCCTGCCGCCCGCCTGGTGCCCCCGGGCGACTCGCTCCCGCTGGTGGTCGAGGACTACGCCCTGTCGCCCGACCGACGGCAGCTTCTCCTGTTCACCAACTCGCGCAAGGTCTGGCGCCAGAACACCCGCGGCGACTTCTGGACGCTCGACCTCACGACCTGGCGGCTCCGCCAGCTCGGCGGCCCCGGGGCGGCGCCCTCCACGCTCATGTTCGCCAAGTTCTCGCCCGACGGCCGCCGAGTGGCCTACGTGCGAGAGCACAATCTCTACGTCGAGCAGCTCGGCGACGGCCGCATCACCCAGCTCACCCACGACGGCTCCCGAACGATCATCAACGGCACCTTCGACTGGGTCTACGAAGAAGAGCTCAACCTGCGCGACGGCTTCCGCTGGAGCCCGGACGGACGGCGGATCGCCTTCTGGCAGCTCGACGCGTCGGGCGTGCGCGACTTCGACCTGATCAACGACACCGACTCGCTCTACTCGTTCGTCGTGCCGGTCCAGTATCCCAAGGCCGGCACGACCAACTCCGCCGCGCGCGCGGGCGTGGTGAGCGCCGATGGCGGCGAGCCGGTCTGGCTGGACGTCCCGGGGGACCCGCGCAACAACTACATCGCCCGGCTCGAGTGGGCGGCCAGTCCGGACGAGCTGGTCCTCGAGCACATGAACCGGGCGCAAAACACCATCGACGTCATGCTGGCCGACGCGCGGACCGGGCGCACCCGCACGGTGCTCACCGAGCGCGACAGCGCCTGGGTGGACGTGGTGGACGACCTGCGGTGGATCAACGGCGGCAAGGACTTCACCTGGATCAGCGAGCGCGACGGGTGGCGCCATCTCTACGTGGTCTCGCGCGACGGACGCAAGTCGCGGCTGGTGACGCCGGCCGCCTTCGATCTCCACAATCCCATGAGCGCGTTCGGCGCGCCCTACGTCGTGGGCGTGGACTCGGCGGCGGGGTGGATCTACTACACCGCCTCGCCCGACGACGCGACGCAGCTCTACCTCTACCGCTCCCGGCTCGACGGCAAAGGGAAGCAGGAGCGCGTCACGCCCAGGGACCAGCCGGGATACCACCTCTACAACATCTCGAAAGACGGCCGCTGGGCCTTCCACACGTACTCGCGCCTCGGCACCCCGCCCGTCGTGGACGTGGTCCGCCTCCCGGCCCACACCTCGGTGCGGACGGTGGTGGCCAACCGCCGGCTGCGCGACGCCGTTGCTCGGCTCCGGCACGGGCCGGCCGAGTTCGTGAAGGTGGACGCGGGCAACGGCCTGCGGCTCGACGCCTGGGTCATGAAGCCGCCGGCGTTCGATTCGACCAAGCGCTACCCGGTGCTCTACCTGGTCTACGGGGAGCCCGCCGGCCAGACCGTGCTCGACCAGTGGGACGGCGACTACCTCTGGTACCTCATGCTGACGCAGCACGGCTACGTGGTGGCGTCGGTCGACAATCGCGGGACGCCCGCGCCCCGCGGCCGTGCCTTCCGGAAGGCGATCTACAAGCGGATCGGTCTGGTCAATTCGGCCGACCAGGCTGCGGCCGCGCGCACCATGCGACGCTGGGCCTGGGTGGATTCCACCCGCATCGGCGTCTGGGGCTGGAGCGGCGGCGGCTCCACGACGCTCAACCTGATGTTTCGCTACCCGGAGCTGTATCAGACCGGCATGTCCGTGGCGCCGGTGCCCGACGAGCGGCTGTACGACACCATCTACCAGGAGCGCTACATGGGCCTGCCGCAGGAGAACGAGGCGGCCTACCACGACGGCTCCCCGCTGTTCGTCGCCGACCGGCTGCGGGGCAACCTGCTGGTGGTGCACGGCTCGGGCGACGACAACGTGCACTTCCAGGGCACCGAGCGGCTCATCAACGCGCTCGTGGCCGCCAACCGGCCGTTCACGCTGATGGTGTACCCCAACCGGACGCACTGCATCTGCGAGGGCGACGGGACCGGGCTGCACCTCTACTCTCTGCTCACCCGGTATCTCGAGCAGAACTTACCGGCCGGAGCAAGGTAATAATGGGGATGATCCTGCCACGGATGTCTCGGTTCCTGGCGGCGGCCGCCGCCGTGACCCTCGCAGGGTGCCCGGCACCACGACCGGCGGAGCGTTCGACGGCCCCGGCGGATCAGCCCGTGACCGACTCGACGCCTCCCGCGGCACGCATCGAGGGAACGACCGTCTACACCTGCGCCGACGGCGTCCGCTTCAGCGTCCGCCCGGCCGGTGACTCGCTGGCCCTCACCCTTCCCGAGCGTGCGGCCGCGCTGGCTCACGTGGAATCCGCGTCCGGCGCGAAGTACGCGGCGGGCGACGTGACCTTCTGGTCGAAGGGCTCCGAGGCGAGTCTCGACATCGACGGCGCCCACCATACGGGCTGCGCCGGACGCGCCGCGGGCGATCCGTGGGAAGAGGCGGCGCTGCTGGGCGTCGAGTTTCGCGCGGTCGGCCAGGAGCCCGGCTGGACGGTGGACCTGGTCAGCGGGCGCTGGATCCGCTACGTCGGCGACTACGGGGCGACACGCCTTTACGCTCCCGCGCCCCGACAGGTGCGGGGATCGCCGCCGGGCACCGTCGGCTACGACGCCGAGGTCGAGGGCCGGCCGCTGCAGGTGGAGATCCGGCAGGTGCCCTGCCGGGA
>DASSYY010000363.1:0-20526 GCA_035703025.1 Gemmatimonadales bacterium
CGCCACCGAACGACACACCCCCGCGAGCGCCCGGGTATCCCGGTCGGCGAAGCAGTCCAGCACCGCCACCCGATACCCGCCGCGCGCTGCCGATGCGGCAAGGGCTCTGCCGGTCACGGCGACGATCAGGTACGACATCGAGGGACGGGTCACGGGGGGAGGGGTGTTCGAGGGGGCCGCCGCGCGGCGCGCAGGCAGGTTGGTCTATCGGCCGCAGGAAGTTACGCCCCGGCCTGCGGCCTGTCCATCAGGCCCGGCCCCGAGCATGCGCGGGACGGCCCCGGTGCCGTCGGAACGCTATATTGGCTGAAGAACCGCCCCACCTCAACTCCATGTCCCCCGGGTTCCTGTCCTCTGAAGCGGAGGCATGGGCCGGACGAGCTTGGAGTGGGGCCGATGGCGTCCTCGGAGGTCACACGATGAGCGTGCCAGGAACCGAACAGAATCCGTTGAAGGTGGCCATCGTCGGCGCCGGCCCGAGCGGGTTTTACGCCGCCGAGGCTCTGCTCAAGTCGGGCCTCATGGTGCACATCGACATGATCGAGCGGTTGCCGGCCCCGTTCGGCCTGGTGCGCCACGGCGTGGCCCCGGACCACCCCAAGCTCAAGGAGGCGATCGCGGTCTACGACCGGATCGCCCGCTCGCCCGGATTCCGATTCTTCGGCAACGTCACGGTTGGCCGGGACGTCACGGTGGAGGCCCTGGGAGCCGCCTACCATGCGGTGATCTTCGCCTCGGGTGCCGAGACCGACCGCCGGCTCGGCGTGTCCGGGGAAGATCTTCCGGGCAGCTACACGGCGACCGAATTCGTCGGGTGGTACAACGGCCACCCGGACTACCGGGACCGGACCTTCGATCTCGACCAGGAAGTGGCCATCATCATCGGCCAAGGCAACGTGGCGGCCGATGTGTGCCGCATCCTGGCCAAGACCGTGGACGAGCTCAAGCACACCGACATCGCCGAGCATGCGCTCGAGGCCCTGGCCACCAGCCGGGTGCGCGACATCTACGTGGTGGGCCGCCGCGGCCCCGCTCAGGCCAAGTTCACCGCCAAGGAGCTGCGGGAGCTCGGCGACCTGGACGCCACCGAGGTCCTCTTGGACCCGGCCGAGCTGGAGCTCAACCCGGAGAGCCTGGCCGAGTTCGAGGACCGGAAAGGCGCGGCGTCGAAGAAGAACGTAGACATCCTCCGCGAATTCGCCGCCCGCCCCCGCGAGGGGAAGGCTCGCCGGATTCACTTCCGCTTTCTCCTCAGCCCGACGGCGATCCTGGGGCAGAGCCACGTGGCGGGTGTGGCGTTCGAGCGCAACCGGCTGTCGGGTCCGCCGTTCGAGCAGGCGGCACGGGGCACCGGGGAGCTGGTGGAGCTCGCCGCCGGACTGGTGTTCCGGAGCATCGGGTACAAGGGCGTGGCCATGGCGGGTGTGCCGTTCGACGCTCGGCAGGGCGTCTTCCCGACCCGGGACGGCCGGATCACCGACGAGCAGGGCACCGTGGTCCCCCGGCTGTATGCCTGCGGCTGGATCAAGCGGGGGCCGACGGGAATCATCGGGACCAACAAGCCGTGCAGCGTCGCCACCGTCGCCTCCGTAATCGCCGACGGCGCGGCGCTCGACGATACCGCCCGGGCGGGGGCGGAGGGTCTCCCCGCCCTCATGGGCGCCGACGGACGCCGGGTGGTGAGCTACGACGACTGGATCGCAATCGACCAGGCGGAGATGAGCCGCGGCGCCGCCGCCGGGAAGCCGCGCGAGAAGTTCACCAGCGTGGAACAGATGCTGGAGGTCGTGGGCACCGCCCGGCGCTGACCGGGCGCTACCCTTGCCGAGCCGCAAGTTGTGCTATACTAAGAAGGTGGGTCGGCCGGACGGCAGTGACGCGACCGGTGCCCCATCTCTTCCATTCCGCTAGGCCAGCTATGGCCGTTCTGATGACGCTCATCGGCGGGCGCTCCAGCAAGCAGGGAACCTCCCTGTGCGCCGGGAAGTTGGGCGCGGAGTACCTCCAGATCTCCTCCACAGTGGAAATGAACGTCGAGGACATGGCCCGCCTGGGCCTGTCCAATGACAGCAAGGTGCGCCTGCGGACCCCCATGGGCGAGGTGGTGCTGCGGTGCAAAGGCCGCGAGACGAAGGACCTCCCTCCCGGACTGCTGTTCATGGCCTACGGTCCCTTCTCCAGCGAGCTGATGGCCGGCGATACCGGGGCCACCGGCATGCCCATCTCCAAGAATCTCGATGTCGAGGTCGAGCCGGTGGTCGACGGCGCGGCCGCGTCAGGAGAGCCGCAACATGGGTGACAACATCAGAGTCGTCCCCGACGCCACCTGCACCTTCTGCGGCTGCGTCTGCGACGACATGGTCCTGACAGTGGACCTGGACCAGAAGCGCATCACCAAATCGGAAAACGCCTGCGTGCTTGGCAAGGCCTTGTTCAAGGAGCACGCCATCGAAGAACGCCCCTTCGCCCTGGTGGACGGGCGGGAAGCCACGACCGATGAGGGGGTGGAGGCGGCCGCGCAGATCCTGGCGAATGCCCGCTTCCCGGTGGTCTACGGCCTGTCGGACACGACCTGCGAGGCGCAGAAGGTCGCCGTCGCCATCGCCGACATGGTGGGCGGCTGCCTGGACACGACGACCTCGGTCTGCCATGGACCGACCGGAATCGCGTTCCAGGCCGGCGGCGAGAGCACCGCCTCCCTCGGCGAGATCAAGAACCGGGCGGACCTGATCGTGTTCTGGGGCGGCAACCCGGCCGAGGCGCATCCCCGCCTGTTCACCCGCTACGCGGTGACGGCCAAGGGGATGTACACCCCGAACGGGCGGAAGGACCGCACCATCGTGCTGGTGGACGTGCGGCGCACGCCGAGCACCCCGGTGGCGGACATCTTCCTGCAGGTGAAGCCGCGGACGGATTTCGAGGTGCTGTGGGCACTGCGGGCGCTGGTGAAGGGGCGGAAGATCGACCCCTCCATCGAGCAGCGGACGGGCATCTCGCTGGCGGTGCTCGAGGACCTGGTGGACCGGATGAAGCGGTGCCGGTACGGCGCGCTGCTCTTCGGCATGGGGCTGACCATGAACCGGGGCCGGCACTTCAACGCCGGAGCCATCCTGGCCCTGGCCACCGATCTCAACGAGTTCACCCACTTCGTGGCCAAGCCGGTCCGGGGCCACGGCAATGTGACCGGCGCCGACAACGTGGTCTCGTGGCAGACGGGGTTCCCGTTCGGCGTGAACTTCAGCCGCGGATATCCCCGCTTCAATCCGGGCGAGTTCACCACCGCGGACCTGCTCTCCCGGGGTGATGTGGATGCGGCGCTGATCGTCGCCAGCGATCCCGCCTCCAACTTTCCCAAGGCCGCGATCGAGCACCTGAAGCGCATCCCCGTCATCAACCTGGACCCCAAGCTGACGCACACCGGGCGCCTCGCGCGGGTGTCGTTCACCACCGCTACGTACGGCATCAACGTCCCGGGCACCGTGTACCGGATGGACGACGTGCCGATCACGCTGCGGCCCGCGTTCGACTCGCCCTACCCGAGCGACGAGCAGGTGCTGACGGCCATCCGCGACCGGGTGGGAGAGCTGCTCGGCGGCAATCGGGTTCCCGCTGGCGACGCGCTCGCCGGCGTCGCGTTCTCCTAGAGCCACGTGACCTCCACCCTCCGCATCGTCAACGGCCGGATCTACGATCCGGCGAACGGCGTCGACGGCGCCGTGCGGGACCTCTGCATCAGCGGCGGCAAGATCGTGGCCGACGTGCCGCCGGATGCCCGGCGAATCGACGCGCGCGGCATGGTGGTGATGCCGGGCGGCGTGGACATCCACTGTCACATCGCCGGCCCCAAGGTCAACCTCGCCCGGAAGGTCCAGCCCGAAGATCACCGCCACGACGTCCATCTGCGCACTCGCGTCACCCGGAGCGGCACCGGCGGAACGGTCCCCTCCACCTTCACCACCGGTTACCGCTACGCGGCGCTGGGCTACACGGCGGCCATGGAGGCCGCCGTGACGCCGCTCGGCGCGCGCCACACACTCGAGGAGTTTCACGATACGCCCGTGATCGACAAGGGCTTCTTCGTGCTGATGGGGAACAACGTCCTGATGTACCGGCTATTGCAGGAGGGACGGCGGGAGGAGTTCCGGCAGACGCTGGCCTGGTGGATGGGCGCGACGAAGGCGTATGCGCCCAAGCTGGTCAATCCCGGCGGCGACGAGTTCTGGAAGGGGCAGCGGAACACCAACGTCACGACTCTGGACCAGCAGATCGCGGGGTTCGACCTCACCCCGCGCAAGGTGATCGCCGCGTTCATCGAGGCCGGGAACGAGCTGGGCCTCCCCCACCCGGTGCACATCCACTGCAATAACCTCGGGCACACGGGGAACTACCAGACGACGCTGGACACGATGCGGATCGCCGAGGGGCGGCGCGCGCACATCACCCACATCCAGTTCCACAGCTACGGATCAGTGGCCGGGAAGAGCGGCGACAATCCGACCTCCAAGGCCCACGAGATCTCCGAGTACGTGAACACCCATCCCAACATCAGCGCCGACGTGGGCGCCGTGATGTTCGGGCGCTCGACCAGCATGACCGCCGACGCTCCGCTGGCCTACATGCTCCGCCGCTTCGGCGACGGGAAGTGGGTGAACGCCGACACCGAGCACGAGAGCGGCTGCGGCATCGTGCCCTTCACCTACCAGGATCGGATCTACACCAACGCGCTCCAGTGGGCGATCGGCCTCGAGCTGTTCCTACTCTCCGACGACCCCTGGCGCATGGTGTTCTCGACCGACCATCCCAACGGCGGGTCGTTCATGAGCTACCCGCGGCTGATCCGGCTCCTCATGGACAGCGAGTTCCGCAAGGAGCAGATGGCGAAGGTCAACCAGCAGGCGCTGGAGCACTCCGGGCTCCGGGACTGCGCCTCGCGGGAGTACTCGCTGTCGGAGATCGCGATCATCACCCGCGCGGGCCCGGCGCGGCTGCTGGGGCTGACCGGCAAGGGCCACCTGGGCGTCGGCGCCGATGCCGACGTCACGATCTACGAGGAGGACGCCGACAAGGAGAAGATGTTCTCCACCCCGCGCCACGTCATCAAGGACGGCGAGCCGGTCATCGAGGATCACGAGTTCCGCGCCGAGCACGAAGGGCGGGTGTTCCACGTGGCGCCGGACTACGATCCCGGAATCGAGCAGGTGATCGAGCCGTTCTTCGAGGACTATTACACCATCCGGTTCGCCAACTACGCGGTGGCGGATCGCTACCTCCGGCACCCCCAGACGGTCCCGACCACGCCGCAGGCAGCGGCGGCCACCTCGTGACCTCGCCCGAGCTACGCCTGAACGGCACCGCGATCGTGGACACCTTCGCGGAGGCGTTCGCCATGTGGGGCGCCCGGGTGATCATCACGGCGGAGACGGCGGACTGGGCCCGGGCGGCGGCGCAGTCCATGACCGGGTTCGCGACCTCCATCATCGGCTGCAAGTGCGAGGCGGGCATCGAGGCCGAGCTCCCGCCGGGCGACACGCCGGACGGCCGGCCGGGCGTGAGCGTGCTGCTGTTCTCCACCAGTGCCGAAGGGGTGGGCAAGCGGCTGCTCGAGCGCGTGGGACAATGCGTGATGACCTGCCCGAGCACCGCCTGCTACAACGGGCTGGCCGCCGAGCAGACCGTGGTCGTCGGCGGGCAGCTTCGGTATTTCGGCGACCGGTTCCAGATGTCGAAGCTGATCGCGGGACGGCGGCTCTGGCGCGTGCCGGTGATGGACGGCGAGTTCGTCGTGGACGAGCGCTTCGGGATCCAGCCGGCCGTGGGCGGCGGCAACATCCTGATCCTCGGCCGGGACCAGGCGGCCACCCTGCGCGCGGCCGAGGCGGCCATCGGCGCGATGCGCGGCACGCCCGGCGCCATCTTTCCGTTCCCGGGCGGCGTGGTGCGCAGCGGCAGCAAGCCCAAGTCGCGCTACAGCTTCCTGTTCGCCTCCACGAACGACGCCTACTGCCCCACGCTCCGCACCGTCGCCGCCGAGAGCCAGCTTCCGGAAGGCGTCGGGAGCGTCCTCGAGATCGTGATCGACGGACTCGACCTCGAAGCGGTCGAAACGGCGATGCGGCGCGGCATGCACGCCGCCGCTGCCGCGGGCGCGCTCCAGATCTCCGCCGGGAACTACGGCGGCGGGCTGGGACAGTACCAGATCGCCCTCCGCCCGCTGCTCGAGCCCGCAGGGGCGGCGACATGACGCTCGACCTGACCCTCCACACGGCGCCCGCCGTGCCGCTCGAGGCCGAGGTCCTCACGCCGGCCCGGCTGTCCGGACTCTCCGCGCTCGAGGCCGCGAAGCTCACGGTGGTGCACGGCAACCAGTCGGCCGAGCTGGGCGAGTTCTTCCGGGTGGACGGCGCGTCGGGCGAGGAGATCCACCTCACCGGCGATCTCCAGCGGATCAAGATGGTCGGCGCCGGGATGGCGTCGGGCCGCATCGTCGTGCACGGGTCGGCGGGCATGCACCTCGGCTCAGGCATGTCCGGCGGCGAGATCGTGGTGGAGGGCGACGCCGGCGACTGGGTCGGCGCCGAGATGACCGGCGGACGCATCGTCGTCCGGGGAAACGCCGGCCACATGGTGGGTGCCGTGTACCGCGGCGGTCACGTGGGAATGCGCGGCGGCGAGATCCTCGTCTACGGCAGCGCCGGGAACGAAGTCGGCAGCGGGATGCGCCGCGGCCTCATCGCGATCACAGGCGACAGCGGCGACTTCACCGGCGTCAACCTGCTCGCCGGCACCGTCGTGGTCTTCGGCCGGCTCGGCCAGCGCACCGGCGCCGGAATGCGGCGGGGCACGATCGTGTCGATGCACGCGGCCGAGATGCTCCCAACCTTCACCTTCGCATGTACCTACCGTCCGGTCATCCTCCGACTATATCTTCCCTACCTTCGAGGCCTGGGCCTGCCGGTCGACGATGCTCAGGTGCAGGGCAGCTATCAGCGCTGGTGCGGTGACGCGATCGAGTTGAACCGCGGCGAGATTCTCCTGCTGGAGGCCGACGACACGGCCTGAGCGGGTCGGTCCGCCCGATGCTGCTCGATCTGGACGCGTTTCCACCAGCGGTAACCCCTGGACATGATCACATGCGCACCACCCGCCCGGGGCTGCACTCGCTGGGGCAGCCGGTGATCTCGTCGTTCCCTACGCTCGACCGCGCCGCCCCGCTGCCCGGGGCGGCCGCTGCTTTGGCCTCTTTCCTCGCCTCGTGAGCACCCCCGCCCGCGGGTCCCGGTCCAGGTCGGATCAGGTCGCGCACGTCATCTGTCTCGGATGCGGCTGTGCCTGTGACGACATCCTGCTCACGGTACGGGACGAGCTGATCGTGCAGGCGGAGCACGCCTGTCCGCTGGGCGCCGCGTGGTTCGGCGACGGGCGCGTGCCCGGCGCGGTCCGGGTGCACGGCCGGGACTGCGAGGTGGACGAGGCGCTCGAGGCCGCGGCCGCGCTCCTCGGCGGCGCGCGCGGCCGACTGTTCGTCTTCCTCGGTGACGAGCTCACCTGCGCGGCGCAGCGCCTGGCACTCGGCATCGCCGACCGGCTCGGGGCCGTGGCCGACGGGGTGGTGTCGGAGACGGCGCCGGCCGGCATCCTCGCGGGCCAGCGGCGCGGACGGGCGGCCGCGACCCTGGGCGAGATCCGGAACCGTGCCGACCTGGTGATCTACTGGGCGATCGATCCCGACCAGCGATACCCTCGCTACCGCTCGCGCTATGCCGGGTATCCGTCCGGCCTGCACCTTCGCCGCGGCCCGCGATGCCGCACGGTGATCTCGGTCAGCGTCGGCGCGGATGCCGGACCGGCCGAGGCCGACCTGCGCCTCGCCCTTCGCCCAGAGCAGGAGGTCGGGGCACTCGTCGAGCTCCGGGCGCGCCTGGCCGGGCGCACCGTGGGCGAAGCCGGCGGAGCGACGGCGGAGCTGACGGACCTCGCGGGCCGGCTCACCCGCGCCAAGTACGTGGCCATCGTCCACGACGGCGAATCCTCGCTCGAGCGGCGCTCGCCTGACCGGACGGAGGCGCTCATCGCGCTGGCGCAGGCGCTCAATGCGCCGACCCGTGCGGCGCTGAGCACCCTGCGCGGCGGGGGCAACCGGAGCGGCGCCGAGGCGGTCATGACCTGGCAGACCGGGTTCCCGTTCGCGGTGGACTTCGCCCGGGGATTCCCGCGCTACCAGCCGGACCGGCGGGGCGACGAGCTGTTCGGGCACCGGCCCTTCGCGGCCGCCCTGGTGGCGGGCTCGCCCGCGAGCTTGCCGGAGCAGGTGCGTCGGGGCCTGTCCGGCCTCCCCGTCGTGGTGGTAGGACCGCGCGCGAGTGAAGCGCCTTTTCCGGTGCGGGTCGCCATCGACACCGGCACGGCGGGCATTCACGAGGCCGGTCTTGGGTACCGGATGGACGACGTCCCGCTCCCGCTGCAGGCGGTCGTGCCCGGCCCCCGCTCCGCCACCGAGACGCTGGAGCGGCTCTGGCTCCGCCTCGAGGAGAGGGGACGATGAGCGCGCCCACCCGGCTCCGCATCGTCGGCGGTGTGGTCCACGATCCGGCCAACGGGGTCGACGGCGCGGTGCGGGACATCTGCATCGAGGACGGGCGCATCGTGGCCGAGGTGCCGCCGGGCACGCCGACCGTCAACGCGCACGGCATGGTGGTGATGCCGGGCGGTGTGGACATTCATTCCCACGTGGCGAGCTCGGCCTGCAATCACGGCCGCCGGCTGCTGCCCGAGGAGCACATGGCCGACCCGGCGCCCGCGCCGGCGCTGCTGCCGGGGGCGGGCCCCTCCCGCTCCGGCACGGGGGGCACCCTCCCGAGCACCTTCACGACGGGATATCGCTATGCCGGCCTCGGCTACACCACGGTGTTCGACGCCGCGGTCGCCCCGATCACCGCCAGGCAAACCCACGCGGAGTTCGACGACACACCAATCGTGGACGGCGGCTTCTTCGTGCTTCTCGGAAACGACGAGTACCTCCTGCGCCAGGTGGACGCCGGCGAGCGCGACCGGGCACGGGACTATGCCGCCTGGGTCATCGGTGCGACCGGCGGCTACGCAATCAAGGTCGTCAATCCCGGCGGCATTCAGGCGTGGAAATCGGGGCAGCGGGACCTGACCGGGATCGACCAGACGCTGGGCTCGAGCCGGGTCACCCCGCGGGCCATCCTCGAGACCCTGACGGACGCCGCGAACGCGCTCGGCTTGCCGCATCCGATCCACATCCACTGCAACAACCTGGGCGTGCCCGGGAACGTCGAGACGACGCTGGAGACGATGGAGGCGCTCGACGGCCGACGGGCCCACTTCACGCACATGCAGTTCCACTCCTACGGCAAGACGGCGGAGGGGGGCTGGAGCTCGGCTGCGGATCAGATAATCGAGTACGTCAACGGCAATCCTCTGGTGAGCGTGGATGTCGGCCAGGTCATGTTCGGCCCCGCCACCACCATCAGCGCCGACGGCCCCGTCGAGTACCTGCTGCACGCGAGCAGCGGGCGGAAATGGGTCAACATCGACGTGGAGCTGGAGACCGGCTGCGGCATCGTCCCCCATACCTACGCCGAGCGGGCCGCGGTGTCCGCCCTGCAGTGGGCGGTGGGACTCGAGCTGTTCCTGCTGAGCGAAGATCCATGGCGGGTGGTGCTCTCGACCGATCACCCGAATGGGGGCTCCTTCCTCTCGTATCCCGCGCTGATCCAGCTCCTGATGGACCGGGGATACCGCGACGCACAACTGAAGCGGGTGAACGCCCGGCTGCTCGCGGGGACCGCCCTGGCCGATGGCCTGTCGCGGGAATACACGTTGAACGAGATCGCGATCGTCACCCGCGCCGGCCCGGCCCGGCTCCTCGGGCTGCGGCACAAGGGCCACCTGGGTGTGGGCGCGGACGCGGACGTGACCGTCTACGCCCGCGATCCCGAGATCGCCCGGATGTTCGCGACCCCACGCTACGTGGTGAAGGGCGGCCAGCTCGTGGTCGAGGAGGGCCAGCTCCGGCGTGCCCCCGGCGGGCGCCGCCTGCGATTGAGCCCCGGCTACGACGCGGCGGCACTGCGGGACGTCCGCCGCCACTTCGAGGCCTACGGGACGGTCGCCTTCGACAACTTCGCGGTGCGGGGACTGCGGGATGCTCCCCTGGAGATCGGCTGACCGTGGAGCTCCGTGGCGTGAGGATCGAGGACACCTTCGCCGAAGCGTTCACCATGCGGGTGGCGCGGGTGATCATCACGGCCCGCAATCCGCGCTGGGCGCGCGAGGCCGCGCTCAAGATGACGGGATTCGCGACGTCGGTCATCGGCTGCAAGGTGGAGGGCGGCATCGAGCGCGAGCTGGCGGAATCGGAGACGCCCGATGGGCGGCCGGGCATCAGCGTGCTGCTGCTGACGATGGCGCGAGAGGATCTGGGCCACCGCCTGATCGAGCGCGTGGGCCAGACCGTCCTCACCTGCCCCACCACCTGCTGTTTCGACGGTCTCCCGGAGGCGCCCGACCGCGTGGGCGTCGGCTCGGCGCTCCGCCTCTTCGGGGACGGCTTCCAGGGCAGCAAGATGATCGGCGGCCGCCGGTTCTGGCGGATTCCGGTGATGGAGGGGGAGTTCCTGGTCGAGGACAAGTTCGGGTTGCAGAAGGGTATCGGAGGCGGCAACTTCTTGATCCTCGCCACCGACGCGGACGCGGCGCTGGCCGCCGCCGAGGCGGGCGTGGAGGCCATCGCCCAGGTCCGGGGCGTGATCATGCCGTTTCCCGGCGGCATCGTCCGGAGCGGGAGCAAGGTCGGGGCCCGACGCAGCAAGGGGATGATCGCCTCCACCAACGACGCCTACTGCCCCACCCTGCGGGCGGTGACCGCGTCGGCGCTGCCCGAGGGCGTGCACTCGGTGCTCGAGATCGTGGTGGACGGCACGGATGCCGCCTCGGTGTCCCGGGCCATGCGGGCAGGGATCGACGCCGCCTGCCGCGAGGGGGTGGTCGCCATCAGCGCCGGCAACTACGGCGGCAAGCTCGGACCGCATCACTTCCACCTTCGCCAGATCATGGGCGGGAGCGGGACCCGGTGACGGCCGAGGCGACGCTCACCCTGCGCGCGCCGCTCCAGCGCCGGGTCGACGCCAGCACCGTCGCGTGGAGCGCCCTCCGCGGACTGGACGCCGCGGGGATCCGCTCGCAGGAGGTGTGGGTCGAGGACACGGACCGCTCCACGCTGGGCGACCTGTTCGAGGTGAGCGGCGCCCCGGCCCCGCGGATCCGGCTGGTCGGCGACCTGGCGCTCATGGACGGGATCGGCGCCGGCCTGGCCGGCGGCGAACTGGTGGTCGAGTGTGACGTGGGGCGGCACCTCGGTCGGCGAATGAGCGGCGGCGTCATCGAGGTGAAGGGCAATGCCGGGCCCCTCGCGGGCGGAGCCGACCCCGGGGCGAAGCGCGGCATGACCGGCGGCGAGATCATCATTCGCGGATCCGCCGGGCCGATGGCCGGTGCCGGGACCCGGCGGGGGCTCATCGTGATCCAGGGCGACGCGGGGGAAGACGCGGGCCGGGGAATGATCGCCGGATCCGTTCTGGTGTTCGGATCGCTGGGCGAGAACCCCGGACTGTTCTCGAGACGAGGTTCGATCGTCGCGTTCGGGCCGCACACCCCGCCGGCCCCATATCGATACGCCTGCACCTACCGGCCGCCGCACCTGTGGGTGACGCTGCGCTACCTGCGAGCCAGGCACGAGGTGCCGATTGCCCCCGGGCAGCTGGCCGGCGCATACCGGCGCTACAGCGGAGATCTCGCGGAACTGGGAGCTGGGGAGATCCTCTCATGGATACCATGACCACCATGGACAGCGGCACGACGACCTTGCGCATGAACGAGCTGGCGAAGGAGATCGCCGACCACCTCGAAGAGCACGCGGCGCTGTTCCGGGTGCGCGTGCACCGGCTCCCGAGCGGCACGCGCGTGATCGACGCCGGCGTGGACGTCGAAGGCGGCTACGATGCCGGGTTGGCCATCGCCGAGATCTGCATGGGCGGCCTCGGCAACGCGGCGTATTCGCCGGTCCCTGTCGGTGCCGTCTCCTGGCCGGGCCTCACCGTGTGGACCGACCACCCGGCGGTGGCGTGCATGGCCTCGCAGTACGCCGGGTGGGCCATCTCGGTGGACAAGTTCTTCGCCATGGGCTCGGGCCCGCTCCGGGCGCATGCCCGGGTCGAGCGCGAGCTGTTCGAGAAGCTGGGCTACGAGGAAGAGGCGGAGCACGGTGTGCTCGTGCTCGAGGGCAGAACGCTTCCGACCGATGCCGTCGCGGCCTGGGTGGCCCAGAAGGCGCGCCTGGAGCCCTCGCAGCTCACGTTCGTCATCGCCCCCACGGCGAGCCTCGCCGGCGGCGTTCAGATCTCCGCCCGGATCCTGGAGACGGGGCTGCACAAGATGGAGACCCTGGGCTTCGACGTCCGGCGGATCGTGAGCGGGATGGGCACGGCGCCGATCCCGCCCGTCGCCAAGAACGACCTGCGGGCGATCGGCCGCACCAACGACACCATTCTGTACGGCGGGCAGGCGCACTACACGGTCCGGGCCGGTGACGCCGAGCTGGAGAAGCTGGCGGCGCAGGTGCCCGCGTCGGCGTCGCGCGACTACGGAACGCCGTTCTACGACATCTTCCAGCGCTACAACGGCGACTTCTACAAGATCGATCCGCTGCTCTTCAGCCCGGCCCGGGTCTCGCTGACGAGCACTGAAAGCGGACGAACGTTTCAAGCGGGGCACCTGAATCCCGAGGTGCTCACCGCGTCGTGTTACCCGAGCTGAGCATCTCCACCCCCCCGACCCAGGAGCAAGCGATGCGACGGTCTCCCCGCTGGCTGATCCCCACCCTCGCCCTCGTTGCGGCGTGCAGCAAGCCGGCGGACAAGGCAGCCGAGGCACCCAAGTCGGATACCGCCACGGCGGCGGCGCCGGCCGCGCCCGCCGGTCCGCAGGCGATCGTGACGGTGATCTACAACCCGCCGAAGGATCCGAAGGCGTTCGAGAAGTACTACAGCGAGACCCACCTGCCGCTGGTGGTCTCCAAGCAGCAGGAGATCGGCTTCACCAAGGCGGAGCTGACCAAGTTTGTGACCACGCTCGACGGCAAGAAGCCCACCTTCTACCGCCAGGCGGAGCTGTACTTCAATTCGCTGGACGACGCCAAGAAGGGCATGGCGACCCCCGGCTTCAAGGCGGTGGGCGACGACCTGTCCAAGTTCGCCACCGGCGGGCTGCTGGGGATGGTGGCGGTGGAGACCGGCGACAAGGGAACGGCGCCCTGCCCTGCGCTGGTCACGGTCATCTACAACACCCCCAAGGACAGCGGGGCGTTCGAGTCGTACTACTCGGCGACGCACCTGCCGCTGGTCGGGACGGGCCAGTCGGAGATCGGGTTCACCCGCGCCGACCTCACCCGGTTCGAGTCGAACCTCGACGGTTCGGCGCCGGCCGAGTACCGCCAGGCCGAGCTCTGCTTCAACTCGATGGACGACCTCAAGAAGGGCGTGGCCACGCCGGCGTTCAAGAAAGTCGGCGATGATCTCGGCAACTTCGCCACCGGCGGTCTCACCGCCCTCATCGGCGAGCAGCAGTAGCCTGCACATCGTCATCCTCGCCGCCCGCGAGGGCTGGCACACCCGGGAGCTGACCCGCGCGCTCGAGGCGCGCGGGCACACCGGAGCGATTGTCCCCTATGAAGGGCTGGTAGCCACGATCGGCCGCCGGCCCGGCCTCAGGAGCCGCGCGGCCGATCTCGACCGCGCGGACGCCGTCCTCGCCCGCATCATCCCGTCCGGCTCGCTCGAACAGATCATGTACCGGGTGGACGCGCTCCACCGGCTGGAGGATCGGGGCGTGCGGGTCATGAACTCGCCCCGGGCCATCGAGCGGACGGTGGACAAGTTCTGGACCTCCTCCCTGCTGGAGCAGTGCGGCCTCCCCACGCCCGATACGGTCGTCTGCGAGACGATCGAGGAGGCGTTCGCCGCGTTCCGCGAGCTCGGCGACGTCATCGTCAAGCCGCTGTTCGGATCGATGGGGCTCGGCATGGTGCGGGTGAGCGACGAGGAGATGGCCTTCCGGGTCTTCAAGACCATCGAGCAGATCCGAGGCGTGTACTATCTGCAGCGGACCGTGGACCACGACGGTCGCGACATCCGCGCCTTCGTCGTGGGGGGCCGCGTGCTCGCGGCGGTCGAGCGGCGGTCCGAAGGCTGGAGGACCAACCTCTCCCGCGGCGGCCGGGCCCAGCCGGTGGAGCTCTCGGAGGCCTGGCGCGCGCTCGCCGTCCGCGCGGCCGCGGCGGTCGGAGCGGAGTACGCCGGCGTGGACCTGCTCCCGGCCCGCGACGGAACGGCCTACGTGATCGAGGTCAACGGCATTCCCGGCTGGGAGGGCTTGCAGAAGGCGACGGGCGTGGACGTCGCGGGCGCGGTGATCGAGCGGCTCGCCGGCGCCCCGGCGTGACGACCGCCGAGGACGTGGCGGCCGCCGGGCAGCTCGCCTGCCTGCTCGAGGTCAGCGCCCCGAAACCGGGGAACGTGTCCCCGGGACGCCATTTTCACGACACCCGCTACGAGGACTTCCTCGCCAGCGCCGTCGCGATCGGTCCCGCGCTCGCCGCGGCCGGGAGCCGGAGCCTCGGCGCGACCATCCTCGCCGCGACCGACGCCACCGCTCGCTGGACCCGTTCCAACACCAATCTCGGCATCATTCTGCTGCTCGCGCCGCTGGCGCGTGCGGCGCATCGGGGAAACGGCGGCCTCCGGGACGAGCTCCGCGGCGTGCTGGCGCACACCACCGTGGCCGACGCCGCGGATGCGTACGCGGCCATCCGGCATGCGCGCCCGGGCGGCCTGGGGGCGTCGTCGAGCGAGGACGTGGCATCGGCTCCCACCGTCACACTGCGCGACGCCATGGCGCTCGCCGCCGAGCGCGACAGTGTGGCCCGCGAGTATACGACCGACTTCGCGGCCACCTTCGAGATCGGCGCGCCCGCCCTCCGCGCCGCGCGGAGCGCCGGCCTCGACTGGAGCGCCGCGACCGTGGAGACCTATCTCCGGCTCCTGGCGGCCGTGCCCGACACCCACATCGCCCGGAAGCTCGGACGCCCGGCCGCGGAGGCGGTGTCCGCCCGGGCCCGGGAGGTCGAGCAGGCCGGGGGAGTGCGGACCCCGCAGGGCCGGCTGGCGCTGGAGGTGTTCGACGCCGAACTTCGAAGCCCGACCAACAGCCACAATCCGGGCACCACGGCGGATCTCACCTGCGCCGCGCTGTTCGTCGTTATACTAGAGGGCAAGCGGACCCGCTGAGGAGATCGTCGTGCAGAGCCACTTTCGCGTGCAGGTCAGCAAGGACTACCTGGTCTTCGCATCGGCGCATTTCATCACCTTCCGCGGCCACCAGTGCGAGACCCTGCACGGGCACAACTACCGCGTCGGCGTAGCGGTGGAAGGCTCGGTGGACGACGAGGCCTTCTTCGTCCTGGACTTCAGCATCCTCAAGCAGATCGCCCGCCGGCTCGTGGACGAGATCGACCACAAGGTCCTGCTCCCGCTGCACAACACCAAGCTGGCCTTCCACGAAGACGGGGATCGGCTGCGGGTCGACTACTTCGGCCAGCCGACCTACGTCTTCCCCCGGCGCGACTGCGCCCTGCTGGAGATCCAGAACACCACCGCGGAAATGCTGGCTCAGTACATCGGCACCCGGGTCCGCGACGAGCTCAACCGGAGCGGATACACGCACCTGACGCTGCTGGAGCTGGAGGTCGAGGAGAACTACGGCCAGTCGGCCACCTACCGCGAGACCCTCGGGGACTGAGCGCCCACCGGCTCGGCGGCGAGCTCGGCCAGATCGGCGGCGGTGATCGTGCCGGCATGGATGGCGCTTGCCACCAGCGCCCCGTCGCAGCCGGCGTCCCGCATCCGGTCCAGGTCCCGCCGGGCCAGCACCCCGCCGCCTGCCAGGAGCTGAAGCTCTGGAAATTCCTTCCGGAGCTCCTCGATCAACCCGAGATCCGCCCCACAGCCGGTCCCGACCCGCGCCAGGTCCAGCAGCAGGAGGGTGGTGGCGCCGGCTTCGACCGCCTGCGACGCCAGGCTCACGGCGTCGGGTTGAGCGCCGACAGCGTCCTGCATCGCGGGGTGGAGGATCGGCCTGCCCCCGCGGAGGTCGACGCTGAACACGACTTCCTCCGCGCCCACCAGGTGGACGATACGGGCGAGATCGGTGAACGCCCGCAGAGTCTCCAGCCCGACGACCACCTGGCTCGCGCCGCAGGCCATGACCTCGAGCGTGCTCTCCGGCGTGTGGGCCCCGGCATCCACCATGATGGCGCCGGCGAACCCGGTCTCGAGCTGAGCCAGCTCGCGGAGGATCGTCCGCTGGACGGCCCCGCCCTGGATGGCGTCGAGATCGGCCACATAGCAGGCGATGGCGCCGAGCCGGGCGCGAAACGCCCCGAGCAGCGCCACGGGATCACCCACCACGCTCGGAATCAGCGCGGAGGCGACCGGCTCGTAGCGCGCCCGATCGCCGGCCTGCGCCCACACGGCGACGCCGCCCGCGAGATCCAGCACCGGGATGATATCCATGGCCCCCAAGTTACCCGCGATGGAACCCCGATGACCAGACACCTCCGATGACCGCGTCGAGCGGGCTGGTCGTGGTGAAGGTCGGCGGCGGGCTCAGTGCTACGCCCGGAGCGCTGGAGACCGTGGCCCTGGCCTTGGGAAACGCGGCGCGGCGCCACCGCCTGCTGGTCGTGCCGGGGGGTGGGCCGTTCGCCGACGCGGTGCGCGCGTTCGACCGGCACCAGGGTCTCTCGGCCGACGCCGCCCACTGGATGGCCATCCTGGCGATGGATCAGTACGCCTACGTGCTGGTCGAGCGGATCCCGGGGGCCGTGCTGGTGGAGGTGCCCGGGGCCATCCGCACGGCGGTGGGCCAGGCCGGAGTCGCCGTACTGGCCCCATCGCGCTGGCTACGGGCGGCGGACGTGCTGCCGCACGACTGGTCGGCCACGAGCGACAGCGCGGCGGCGTTCGTGGCGGGGGCGCTGGATGCGGCGCGACTGGTGCTGATCAAGCCGGCGAGCGGGGGCGGTGCGGAGGAGATGGTCGATCCGTGCTTCCAGTCCGTGTTGCCCGCGGGGCTGCCGTGGTCGGTGATGGGGTGGGAGGAGGTGGACAGACTGGAGGAAGTGTTGGGGAGCTAGACGCTGGTAACTGGTCGCCCCCTATGCCGTCCGCAGCCGCCGGGCCGGCTTCGCGGTTGTCGGCTTCCTCGAAAGCATGGGCACCAGCGCGTCGGCCGGCACCGGCCGGCTGAAGAGGTAGCCCTGCAGCGCGTCGCATCCCTGCCCCTGCAGCACGTCCCGCTGGCCCTCCGTCTCGACTCCCTCTCCCACCACCTTGAGGCCCAGAGCGTGCGCCATGGCGATGATCGCCGTCGTGATCGCGGCATCATCCGGTGAAGTCGTGATCTCCCGGACGAACGAGCGGTCGATCTTCAGGGCGTCGAGCGGAAGATGCTTGAGATAGCTGAACGACGAATAGCCCGTCCCGAAATCGTCCACCGCCAGATGAAGGCCCATGGCGCGGAGCGCGTGGAGCGTGTCGGTATCCTCCCGCTGGTGCTTCACCAGCAGGCTCTCGGTCAGCTCCAGGCCGAGGAACCGCGCCTCGAGGCCGGTGGTCTGGAGAATGCGCCCGACCGTCTCGGGCAGGCTCCGGCGAAGCTGGCGGCTCGAGAGGTTGACGACCATCCGGATCGGAGTGAGGCCCGCGTTCTGCCAGGCGCGATTCTGGGCGCAGGCCTGTCGCAACACCCATTCGCCGAGCGGCACGATGAGCCCGTTCTCCTCGGCCAGCGGCACGAACTCCGAGGGCAGCAGCAGTCCGAGCTCCGGATGGTGCCAGCGGACGAGCGCCTCGGCGCCGGTGGGCATCCCGGTCCGGGCGTCGACGATCGGCTGATAGTGGAGCTCGAACTCCTCCCGCTCCAGCGCCCGGCGGAGCGCGTTCTCGAGCGTGAGCCGCTGGAGCGCGCTCGCATTCATCGCCCGCGAGTAGGCCTGGTAGCTGCTCCCGCCCTGCTCCTTCGCCTTGTACATCGCCGTATCGGCGTGCATGAGCAGCGTCTCGAGATCCTCCCCGTCATCCGGATAGATCGCAATGCCGATGCTGGCGTTGATGAAGATCTCCTGCCCCGCCACCCGGATCGGATGCGCCAATGTGCTCAGGATGCGGCGGGCGAGCTTGGCCGCGTCCTCCGGCTGGGCAAGACCCGGAATGATGACCGTGAACTCGTCGCCGCCGAGCCGGGCGACGTCCGGTGCCAGCGCTTCCTGCGCCGGCGCCACCTCGTCCTCGCGATCGCGGCACGACGCGCGGAGGCGGAGCGCGACCTGCTGGAGCAGCTGGTCGCCCGCCTCGTGTCCCAGGGTGTCGTTGATCCGGCTGAAGTGGTCCAGGTCGATGAAGAACGCCGCCACCAGCTTCCCGGATATCCGCGCCTGTTCCAGCGCCTGGGCCAGCCGCTCTTTCTACGAGAGCCGGTTCGGCAGACCCGTCAGGCTGTCGTAGTAGGCCAGCGACCGGACCTGCTCCAGCATCCGGGCGTTGGCCAGCGCCACGGCCACCTGGTCGGCCAGCCGGCGGAGCTGCACCCGCTCATCGTCGCCGGCGCCCTCGCCACTGCGATCGCCGATGGCCAGAATTCCGACGAGCTGGCGCTGGAAGCGGAGGGGGAGCACCAGCACCGACCGGGCGCCGAGCCGGAGGATGGGCCCGAGATACGCCGGCTGCGACGGACTCGACACGTCGGGCGCGATCAGATCGGGCCCGTCGAGGAGATCCTGCACGTCCTCGGAATGGAGATCGACGCGCGCCGAATGCCGCACGTCGTCGCAGTAGTCGTAGATCACGCCGCTGAGGGACTTGCCGCCATCAGCGGCCACCAGCGTGACGCCCACCAGGTGGCAGGGAAAGACGTCGCGCGTCCGGGCCAGGAGGGTGTCCACGATGGACGCGACGTCGGTGGCCGAGAGCACCGCCCGGTCGAGCTCCGCCGCGGTCGACAGCGCCTGGAACTGGCGGCCGAGCTGCACGGCCATCCCGTTGAAGGCGGCCGCGAGCTCCTCGAACTCGTCGCGGCTGGTCACCGTGACCCTGCTGGCGAAGTCGCGCTGGGCGATCCGGCTGGTGCCTTCGCGTAGCGCCACCAGCGGCACGAGGCTGCGGCGGATCTGGGTGCCGCTCAGAATGAGCACGCCGGCACCCGCAAGCAGCACGACCCAGATGAAGTTCCGGGAAAACCGGACTACCGGCCCCAGGACTTCATCCTGTCCCTCGCTGAGCACCAGGGTCCAGGTCTGCGCGGCGAAGATCTCGTCGAGCAGAATCGGCCAGCTGGCGGAGACGAACGGTCGATCGATGGAGTCGGCGACAGCGGTGATCGCCGAATCGGAATCCGGGGCGGCCTCGGAGATCGGATCGGACCGGGAGACGAGCTCGGTCTGAGTGGACCGGAAGAGCACCTGCCCCGATTCGTCGAGTACCGTGACCACCGTCGTCGGCGAGGGCATGCTCGAGGCCAGCGATGCCCAGAGAAACCGCGGGCTGATCTGCCCTACGAGGGTCCCGCTCACCTCGCCACGCTGCTCGACGCGGCGAAGCATGAACATACGGGAGGAGCCGTCGCGGTCCCGCAGGCTCAGGATGAGCGGCAAGCCGAGGCGGAGGTCCTGCCGGTTGCCGCCGGTGAGCGACGGACGCTCCTGCAGCCGGCCGAACACGGGCAGCCGTCGGCCGTCGTCCCCGATGAACTCCAGCGCGACGAAGCGCCGGCTCGCAAGCAGGTCGAGCCCAGTATTGAGCATCCCGCTGGCTTGGGCGGGCGCCGCGTCCCGCAGCTGCGCCAGGACGCGCGGGGGGATGCTCCGGAGAGTGGCATCGAGCAGCAGCAGTCGCTCATAGACCGCGAGTCCGAGCGCCTTGTTGGCCTGCTGCAGGCGGCGCTCGGCCTGGCTGCGGAGCTCGGCCCGCACGTGGTGATAAGAGACGGCGGCAACGATCGCGATGGGCAGCACTGCGCAACCTACGAACAGCAGGAGGAGTCGTCGCCCGAACCTGCTTTGCAGCGGTGCCGGAGCTAGCGTCACCAGAATTACTCGTTCGTCGAGTGGAGGTCAGGCGCACGCGGCGGAGCCCGTGCCGATGGCAAGGGCCGTGCCCTCGGCGGGACACGCCAAAGCGCTGCGGGAGAGGAGGTTCGAACGGGTCTTCGCGCCGCGTGGTAGGAGGCAGTCCGGCATTTCGCCTAGGCCGCACTCGGCAGGTCTCGAGGTGGAGCAGATGCGCCGGAAGTTGTGAGTGCCCGCTCCTCGCTCGCAGGCACGGCGCGGATCCGCTTCCTTACATCACGCGTGTACGCCGGCGTCGCTCGCCTCCAGACTGGCCTTGAGGCTCG
>DASSYY010000349.1:0-5737 GCA_035703025.1 Gemmatimonadales bacterium
AGTCCGCTGCGGCTTCGGCTCGACCTGACGGCCCGAAGCGGCGCTGACGAGATCGCCCGCGTGCAGGGGGACGCGGCGTTCAGCTATCAGCCGGGCCCGCCCGCCTGCGACTGATCCCTCCCGGCATCCCCAGCAACCTTCCTCCTTCCCAGTAGAACCCTTTACTAGCCTCTACGCACCCCGCGATACTCCGGGCCCCGGGCTGCCAGCCCGATCTCTCGTCTCCCGGAGCCGCCCGCCGATGAGTCTTCTCTCCCACCCGCCCCGATGAGCCGCGCGCCGGCCCGCGTCCTCGCCCTCCGCGCCGTGTTCACCACGGTAGGCTCGGTCGCGCCCGGAATCGCGGCCCGCTGGGCCGAGTCGATCTTCTGCACGCCGCCCCGACACCAGCCGCGGAGCGGCGAGGGGGCGTTCCTCGACTCGGGCCGGCGCTTCACCGTCCGGGGTGAGGGCCAGGACCTCGCCGCCTGGGAATGGGGCGCGGGTCCCACAGTGGTCCTGGTGCACGGCTGGGGCAGCCGCGCCGGGCGGTGGGAGGCGCTGGCACAGGCGCTGGCGGCGAGCGGCTTCCGGGTCGTGGCCTACGACGCCCCGGCGCATGGCCGGTCCACGGGTCGGTTCGCGTCCCTGCCCGAGTTCGCGCGCGCGCTCCGGGCGGTGGGCGACGCGGTCGGGCCAGTCCATGGGCTGGTGGGTCACTCCCTCGGCGGGGCGGCGGCCGCGCTGGCGCTGCGCGACGGGCTCGCGGCCGAGCGCGTGGTGCTGCTGGCGGCGCCGGCCGACGTCATCCGCTTCACGACCGCCTTCGCCAACTACATGCGGCTCCCACCGGCCGCGCGCGCCGTCATGCGGCGCAACCTCGAGGTCCGACTCCGGGAGCGCTGGGACGAGCTCCACCTGCCGACCATCGCCCGCTCACTGACTGCCAGGGCGCTGCTCATGCACGACCGCGCGGACGAGGACGTGCCGTACGCGCACGCCGAGGAGATCGCCGCCGCGTGGCCGGGGGCGCGGCTGGTGCCCACGACGGGGCTGGGCCACCGGGGCCTGATGCGCGATCCCGCAGTGGTACGGGAGACGGTGGCGTTCCTGCGGGGAGTGGACGGGCGGTGATCGTGATGGACCGCAACAACCTCACGGCCCCGGGCTGGTCGCACGTGCTCTCGACCACCAATGACGTCGTCGAGCTCGATCGGTTCCGCCAGCGGGTCGGCGCACCGCCGGCCGCGCTCCAGCTGGGAAACCGGCGCTACCCCCACCTCGATCTCAAGCTGGAGCCCCGGGACCGCGCGCTGGCCGATCCCGAGGTGCGGGTGTTCGAGCGGACGGCCGACATGCTGCGCTTCGTCAAGGGGCTGCGCGAGGAGTGACCGCCGGGCTTACACCCTGACCAGGATGGCGCGGACCGGCGGCGGTGCCATCAGCCTGGGATGGCGATCGATCCAGGACCGGATGTCCTGCAGTGCGGCACTGTCCGCCGAGGTCCGGGGGACGTCGGAGTCGAGCGAGTGCTGCGAATCCGGCAGGGCGGTGACGGAGTCGTCCAGGAACGGATCGGTCGGGAACGAGTCCACCGGCTGGGTGGCCTCGAGCGTGTCGCTGGGCAGGGTGGGCGAGCGATCGGGTGTCGGGCCGGCCTGGCTCCGCGGAGCGTAGTTGGCCTCGAGCGTATCGCTCGGCAACGTCGGACTCGGGGACAGGTCGGTGGACTGGGCGGCAAGCGTCCCCACGGCGCCCAGGAGCAGCGAGGCGAGCAGTGGGATGCGGATAGAAGGAAGCACAGGGCCCTCCTGGAGGCTGTCTCTGGTACAGATCCTCCACCAAAGTGCACCCGCCGCGCGCAACCGCGCTCCGCTCCAGCCCGACCCCGCCGTGTGACGGGCGACACAAGGGGCCGCTATAGAATCTTCTTCCCGAACGCCGACTGCACCAGCTCCACCGCGAACGCCGCCGACGCGTTGCCCTGGTCGAGGATCGGGTTCACCTCGACCATCTCCAGCGACGTCATCACCTCCGAATCGTGCAGCAGCTCCATGATCAGGTGGGCCTCCCGGTAGTCGAGCCCGCCCTTGACCGGCGTGCCCACGCCCGGCGCCACGGTCGGATCGACGGCGTCGAGGTCGAAGCTCACGTGCACGTAGTCGGTGCCGTCGGTGACGCGGGCGAGCGCCTTCTTCATGACGCGGTGAATGCCGTGCCGGTCGATGTCGGACATCGTGTGGACCTGAACGCCGGTCGCCTTGAGCCGGTGCTTCTCCCCTTCGTCCAGGCTCCGGATGCCAACCAGCGCGATGTTGGCTGCGTCGACCTTGGGAGCCTTGCCCCCGATGCCGGTGAGCTCCACGGGCCCGTGGCCGAGGAGCGCCGCCACCGGCATGCCGTGAATGTTGCCCGAAGGCGAGGAATCGGGCGTGTTGATGTCGCCGTGGGCGTCGACCCAGAGCAGGCCCAGCTTCTTGCCCTGGCGGCGGCACATCGCCGCGATCCCGGACACGGTGCCGACCGCGATCGAGTGGTCGCCGCCGAGGACCAGCGGGAAATGCCCCTTGGTCATGATCCGGTCGATCTTCCGGCATGCCACCGTGGCCGCCCGCGCGATCTCGGCGAGGTACCGGGCATGCACGTCGCCGACCTTCAGCTCCTCCATGTTCTTGATGGTGATGTCGCCCTCGTCCACCACCGTGTGGCCGAGCTCCCGGAGCCGCGCCTCGACGCCCGCGATGCGGATGGCCGACGGGCCCATGTCCACGCCCCGCCGCCCGGACCCCAGATCCATGGGCACACCCAGCACGTGGACGATCATGCGCCCAGCGTCCGGCCGTCGTCCTTGAGCGCCACGCCGGAGAGCCGCCGGCGGGCGGCCTCCAGCATCAGGTAGCACAGCTTGTCGGCGGCGAGCGCGGGCACGAGTCCCTCCGGTCGGATGTTGGAGACGCAGTTGCGCTCCGCGTCGGTGCGGCCCGGGCGCGGGGCCCAGGTCAGGTAGGCGCCCAGGCTGTCGGGCGCGGTGAGGCCGGGGCGCTCGCCCAGCAGCACGACGACCAGCGCTGCGTCGAGCGCGGCCCCGATCTCGTCGCCCAGCGCCACGCGGCCCCCCTCGGCCACGACGACTGGCGCGATCCGCCAGCCGGCGTCCCGGAGCCGGGGCACGAGCGCGGCGAGGACCGGCACGGCGTGGGCCTGCGCGGCGCGGGCGGACAGGCCGTCGGCCACGACGAACGCGGCCTCGACGCCCCGGGGCGACGCGGCTGCGAGCTGCTCGCGACCGGTGTCGTCGAGCCGGCGGCCGAGGTCGGGCCGCTGCAGGTAGGTCGCGCGGTCAGGGGCCGCGCTCCGGACCGCGAGGCTCTCGAGCCCCGCTTCCGACAGTGCGGCGCGGAGGGCCGGCACGTCGAGATGGTCGTGTACCGCATCGCGCGCCCGGGCGTGGGCGAGCTGGAAGTCGAGGTGGGCCCGGGTCGGCAGGCTCGCGCCGGCGCGACCGAGCGCGATGCGGGCGGGCGTGAGGGCGCGAAGGGCCTGCCAGGGATCGGGCGCTCCGAGCGCCGGCGGCCGATCGGCCCCGCGCTCGGTCACGCGACACGCCTCGCGTACGCGCCGGCCGCGCGCGCGCCGGTCAGAAATACTCGCATGTGCTGTCTCCCCCGCTGAACGTGAAATGCTCGGGGAGAATCTTACGCCCGCCCGGTGGCCCGGGGTATCCGGCCGCCGCGCCAGCGCACGCGGTCGAGCGGGACCCGGCCCCGGAGATCGAAGGGAACTCCCTCCCGCTCCAGCAGTTGCCGCTGGGTGAGCTCGGCGCCCGCCAGCGCCCGCGGGCTCAGGGCGCCGGCCGCGTTGAGCACCCGGTGCCAGGGCACGGTGGTCCCGTCGGGCAAGGCGTGGAGGGCGTAGCCCACCTGGCGGGCATGGCCGGGGAGGCCGGCGAGCTCGGCGATCTGGCCGTAGGTTGCCACCCGGCCGCGCGGGATGCGCCGCACGACGGCGTAGATCCGCGCATACGTCCCCGCTCCCAGACCCGCGCGAGGCGCGGTGTGGCCGGGCATCAGCCGCGCCGGCGGCTGCCGGCGACGAGGAGCACGATGCCGCCGGCGACCGCAGCGGCGCCGATCCACGCGGGCACGGTGCGGTGCTCTTCCATGGTGGCCTGGAAGTCGCCGACCTTGAGGACGCTCTTCTGCGAGGTGTAGCTGAGCCCACGGAGGAGGACGAACCCTCCGAGAACCAGCAGGACGAGACCTGCGAGGGTGAGAGGGCGCATGGAGACGAATGTAACGCGGGGGGCATGCGTTGAGGCATGCCCCCTTCGCACCCGTCACTCAGCTCGCCGGCTCCGCCGGGAACGCGGTGATCTCCAGCGTCTTGGCCTCGCCGGCGCCGACCTGCACGCCGTTGAAGTACAGGTAGTCGAGCCCGACTTCAGCCGGCGTGGCGCGGACGTCGTAGCAGCCCGGCGTCACGGTCCACGACTTCTGCTCCCCGCTCCCGAGAATCCCGGCGCCCAGGACGTCCGCGCCCCACTGGCTGCTGCCGCAGGCGCGGTAGCGGAGGAAGAGGACGCTGCCGGTCGGCGCGTGGTTGACGACGGTCACCGTCGCCTCGGAGGTCGTCGGCCCGGGGCCGGTCGAATCCTCGCCGTCGCCGCCGCAGGCGGCGGTCACGAGGGTGGCCAGGGCGGCGACGAGCGGGATCGAGCGGCGGCCGATGGTGCGGATCATCGAGAACATGAGTCAATCCTCCGGACTGCGTGAGAGTAGGTCCTGCGTTGCGTTCACGATCAGAATCCGGCAGCCAGCCCGCCGCTCAGCGCGACGCGCGGCAGAAACACCACGGTGACGGTGCCCGCGAGGCCGGGGCGATGAAGCAGGAGGCGCTGCTCGAGCGGCATGTTCATCCGGATCCCGTCGCTCACGAGCCCGCTCACGCGTAGCTCGCCGCTGCGCCAGTTCATGCTGCCGCTGAGCTCGGCGGCGAAGGAGCTTCGGTAGTCGTCGGCCGAGAAGAACAGCCAGACGTTGACCGGCCAGACCGGCATCGCGCGGTCCTCGCCGCCGCCGGCGTACTCCACCCGGATCGTCGCCTGGCCGGCCATGGCGCCTTCCGCGTGCCCGCGCCAGACCAGGTCGACGCCTTCGGCGCCCACGCCCGCGTACTCGACCTCGAACGCCAGGGTATCGGGCAGGTGGTCCGCCGCCGACCTCCCCGCCACCGCCCCGACGCGTCCCGCGCGCCCGGCGCCCGCCGCGAGGGCGACGACGCTGAGGGTCACGGCCGCGCCCAGGACCAGCAGCGCGATGCGACGGGAGGGGGAACGGCTGGCGGTCACGGTCACTCCTGGCTCTCGAGGTGCGGCGGCCGACTGGTGTCGCGGGCCGCTTTGATGGACGAGAGTCTAGGAGTTGGCGCTCACGGGGATCTCAATCGGATCTCAAACGGGGCTGGGTGGGGCGGGGAGGGCACGGCACGAGTCATCCTGAGCGCAGCGAAGGAGCCAAACCCCAGGTGACGGCTCCTTCGCCGCGCTGAGGATGACTCGAGTTGCCCCCTCCCCGCTCCACCCAGCCCCCGTTTGAGATCCGATTGAGATCTCCGTGAGCGCCGACTCCTAGACTCTCGTCCATCAAAGCGGCCCGCGACACCAGTCGGCCGCCGCACCTCGAGAGCCAGGAGTGACCGTGACCGCCAGCCGTTCCCCCTCCCGTCGCATCGCGCTGCTGGTCCTGGGCGCGGCCGTGAC
>DASSYY010000139.1:0-2979 GCA_035703025.1 Gemmatimonadales bacterium
CTGCGCGTGCTGATGCGGGAGCCCGCGTGGCTCGCGCGCGCGGCCACCGAGGTGCCGCCCGAATGGTTCGAGACACCGGAGCTTCGCGAGGTGTACGACGCGCTGCGCCGCAGTCCCGAAATCGCCGGGTCCCCGATATTCTTGGAACAGCTGTCCCCGGGCGCGCGTCGCGCGTGGGCGTGGCTCGACAGCATCGAGGCCAAGTACGGCGTGCCCGACCCGGACCGGACCTACGTGGACGCGTGCCGCACGCTGGAGGTGCGCCCGCTGCGCCGGCAGCTCGCGGCGCTCACCCGCGAGCTCCGGGAGCGCCCGCGGGCGATGACCGACGAGGAGTTCGATGCGCTCGTCCGCGAGCGCGCCCGGCTGAACCGGGAGATCGCGTTGCGATTCCCCGAAGAACTGTTGAAACGCTCCATCCGAAGAGGCGACGTCGATGCACGCTGATCTGGTCAAGCTCCTCGATCTCCAGTCCAAGGACGCCGCCGTCGACGAGATCGACCGTCGCCTGCGGGCTCTCCAGGCGGAAGTGTCCGTCCTCGACCAGGCGGTGCAGCGCGCGCGAGACGGTCTCGACGCCGCCCGCCGGGCCGCCGCCGACGGGGCGCGCCGCCGGGACGAGCTCGAGGCCAAGGTGGACAGCTTCCGGATCCTGCAGGACCGGCGCGTGCAGCGGCTCGAGACCGTCCGGAATCCGAAGGAGGCTTCGACGCTCATGGCCGAGCTCGAGCTCGCCCGGTCGGTGATGGCCAAGGAGGAGACCGAATGGGTGCGGAGCGCCGAGGCCGTCACCGGGCTCGAGCGCAAGGTGACCGACGAGGAAGGCAAGGTGGCCGCGATCGACCTCGAGCAAGCCCCCGAGCGGGCCCGGCTCGAGGAGCGTCGCCTGGACCTCGTGGCCGAGCGCGAGGCAGCCGTCCGCGGCCGCGAGGCCAGCGCCGAGCAGATCGACAAGCCGCTCCGCACGCGCTACGACCGGCTCCGGCGCGCGCGCGCCCGGGACGTGGTCGTGCCGCTGGTGGGCGGCACCTGCGGCGCCTGCCACACCTCCATCCCGCTCAACCGGCGGAGCCAGATCCGGAGCGGCGCCATCATCGACGGCTGCGAAGGCTGCGGCGCGATTCTGTACCCGGCGGAGACGGCGGGATCGGCATGAGCAACCCGGCGAAGGGTACCGTCCAGTGGTGAGCGTGTATCAGGCGCCGATGCTTCGGTGGGTCATGGTGCCGCCGCCCGACCCCGCGGCGGTCGAGCAGCTGGCCCGCGGACTCGGCATCCCGACGGCGCTGGCGGCGCTCCTGGTACAGCGCGGTCAGGGGGCCGAGGCCGATGCCCGCACCTTCCTGCGGCCCGCGGTGACGGCGCTGTCCGATCCGTTCGCCCTCGCCGGCATGGGCGACGCGGTGGAGGCGATCGCCGCCACGGTGCGGGCCGGCGGCACCATCCTCGTCCACGGGGACTACGACGTCGACGGGCAGTGCGCCACGGCTCTGCTCACCCGGGCGCTCCGGGCCGCGGGCGCGAACGCCGTGGGGTTCGTGCCCCACCGGCTCCGCGACGGCTACGACTTCGGGCCGGCCGGCCTTGCGGCCGCGGAGCGGGTCGGCGCGTCGCTCGTGGTCACCTGCGACTGCGGCATCACGGCGGTCGACACGGTGCGGGCCGCCCGGGCGGCGGGCATCGGCGTCGTCGTCACCGACCACCACCTGCCCGGCGCGGAGCTGCCGCCCGCGCTGGCGGTCGTCGACCCGCAGCGCGAGGATGACACCTCGGGCGCGCGCGCCCTCTGCGGCACCGGCATCGCCTTCAAGCTGGTGCAGGCGCTCGTCCCCGCGCTCGGCCTGCCGCCCAATCTTCCGTTCCACCTACTCGATCTCGTGGCCCTCGCCACGGTGGCCGACGTGGTGCCGCTGGTGGGCGAGAACCGGATCCTCGTCCGTCACGGACTCCGGCTGCTCTCGGACAGCCGCTGGCCGGGACTCCGGTCGCTGGTCGCGGCCAGCGGGCTCGAGGGCAAGGAGCTGCGGGCCGGCCACATGGGCTACATCCTGGGCCCGCGGCTCAATGCCGCCGGACGGGTGGGCGACGCCGCCGACGGGCTCCGGCTGCTGCTGACCGATGACCCGGCCGAGGCCGCCCAGCTCGCGCTCCGGCTGGAGGGACTGAACGTCGAGCGGCAGTCGCTCGACCAGCGCATCCTCGAGGAGGCGCTGGCGCAGGTGGAGCAGGCGTTCGATCCCGAGCGGGACGCCGGGTTCGTGATTGCGGGCGAGGGCTGGCATCCGGGCGTGGTGGGGATCGTGGCGTCGCGGGTGGTCGAGCGCTACGGGCGCCCGGCGTTCCTGATCGCGTTCGACGGCGACATCGGCAAGGGATCCGGCCGGAGCATCTCCCGGTTCGATCTGCACGCGGCGCTCCTCGCCTGCGGCGACCTGCTCCAGCGCTTCGGCGGTCACCAGATGGCGGCCGGGCTCACCATTCACCGCGACCGGCTCGACGAGTTCCGCGCGCGGTTCGGTGGCCTCGCCCGCGAGTCGCTCGCGCCCGAGGACCTCGGCCCCGAGCAGCGGGTGGATCTGGAGCTCTCCCTGGCCGAGGCCACCCCCGAGCTGGAGCGGCTGAGCCGCTACCTGGAGCCGTGCGGGGCGGGGAACGCGAGCCCGGTGTTCGGCGTGCGCGGCGTGCGGTTCACCGGCCGCTCGCGGGTCGGGAGCGGCCACCTCAAGGGCGTCCTCGACGACGGCACCGCCCGGCTGCCGGCGATCGGCTTCCAGTGGGCGGACCGGGTGCCGTGGCTCGGCGAGGGCCTGGTGGATGCCGCCTTCCGGCTGGAGGCGAACGAGTGGAACGGACACACGACGCTGCAGGCGCGGCTGTGCGCGCTGTCGCCGCATGGGGTGTCGTGAGTCGCGCTCCGATTTCCCGGCGGAGTCAGCCTGAGCGGAGCGAAGGGGGCATGACCCAGATCATGCCCCCTTC
>DASSYY010000165.1:0-3568 GCA_035703025.1 Gemmatimonadales bacterium
CTCCCATGCCCGGGCGCGGTTGCTCGCGTTCACCACGATCATGAGCTTGTCGTCGAACCGGTACACAGTGCAGTCGTCCACGAAGGTGCCCTGCCTCGTGAGCAGCGCCGAGTACTGGACGCCGCCGGCCTCGAGTGCGGAGACGTCGTTGGTGGTGAGCCGGTTGACGAAGGCGTTGCGGTCGGGGCCGGTGATCTCGAACTCGCCCATGTGGGAGACGTCGAAGATCCCGGCGTCGCTCCGGACGGCGTGGTGCTCGGCGAGGATGCCCGTGGGATACTGGACCGGCATCTCCCAGCCGGCGAACGGGACCATCTTGGCGCCGAGCGCCTTGTGGCGGTCGTAGAGCGCGGTGCGCAGCAGCGCGGCGGGCGCGGTCACGCGGCGCCGCCCATCAGTGTGGCCATGAGCGCCTTCTGGACGTGGAGACGGTTCTCGGCCTCGTCCCAGACGCGGGACTGCGGCCCTTCGAGGACCTCCTCGCTGACCTCCTCGCCGCGGTGGGCGGGGAGGCAGTGGAGGAAGATGGCGGACGGGTCGGCCAGGCGCATCAGGGCGCCGTCGACGAGGTAGCCCTGGAACGCCCGGGCGCGGACCTCCTGCTCCTGCTCCTGGCCCATCGAGGCCCAGACGTCGGTGGTGACGACGTGCGCGCCGCGGGCCGCCTCGCGCGGGTCGGCGGTGAGGAGGATCTTCGCCTTGGCCTGGTTGCGGGCGAGGATCTCGGCGTTGGGCCGGTAGCCCGCCGGACAGGCGAGCCGGAGCTCGAAGCCCAGGCTGCCCGCGGCGTTGATCCAGCTGTTGGCCATGTTGTTGCCGTCGCCGATCCAGGCCACGACCTTGCCGTCCCAGCCACCGAGGCTCTCGCGCACGGTGAGCAGGTCGGCGAGCACCTGGCAGGGGTGCAGCAGGTCGGTGAGGCCGTTGATCACCGGGATCGTCCCGTAGCGCGCCAGCTCCTCGGCGTCGGCGTGATCGTAGGTGCGGATCATGATGCCGTCGAGGTAGCGCGAGAGCACGCGCGCGGTGTCGCGGATGGGCTCGCCGCGGCCGAGCTGGATGTCGCGCGAGGAGAGGAAGAGCGCGTGGCCGCCGAGCTGGTAGGCGCCGACCTCGAACGAGACCCGGGTGCGGGTCGAGCTCTTGGCGAAGATCATCCCGAGGGTCTTGCCGTCGAGCGGCTTCTCGCGATACTCCCCGCACTTCATGCGGGCGGCGAGGTCGAAGAGGGCGAGGAGCTCGGGGCGGGTGAAATCGGGGATCGCGAGGAAGTGTCGCGCTGGCTTCATGGACCGGGGGGCTGGAGGCCGGGGTGTCGAGGTCGGGCAATTGTAGTCGGGCGCGGGACGGGGCACCAGCCCCGGCCCGCGCGTTGGCTACTCGGCTGTCTGGCTGGTGCCGGCGTCCGTCGCCTGGTCCGCGAGCCGGTCGAGATTGGCCTGGTAGCCGGCGTCCCGCACCTCGCTCCACAGCCCCTTCATCACCTCTTCCGCCCGCTCCGCCATCTCCCGCCACGAGATGAAGTTCTCCTCGGGGCGCGGATTGATGTAGCGCTCGTGGTCCCGGATCTTCTTGGCGAACTCGGGCGGGGTATCGCCGTAGAACTCCTGCAGCGCCAGCGAGATGTACTTCATCTTGCGGGAGAGGTCGAAGCAGTACGCGGCGAGCATGTAGAAGCGCTCGTCGGGATCGGTGCCCACCGAGCCGAGCTTGGGAGTCAGGCCGCGGAGGTTGTCGTCCGAGCCGTGCGCGAGCATGCCGAGCTGCGCGGGGGAAGCCGTGCGCGTACTCATGGAGCACTCCTGGGGCGTGAGGGAGGACTGCCGGCGCCGAGGGAATCGAGCCCGGCGCGAAAGAGCAGGTCGGCCACCGACCGCGAGGCCGAGAAGGAGCGGCGCCAGCGCGCGGCGCCCGCCGTGTCGCCGCGGGCGAGCAGCAGCCGGGCAAGCTGGAGACGCTGGAGCGGCACCGCGGTGAACGGATAGTTGGCGGCGGCCGCCTGCTCGATCCGGGCGACGGCCCGCTGCAGCGCGGCGGTCGCGGCGGCGCTGTCACCCGCCAGCAGCGCGAGCCGCGCGCGGAGCGACCACCGGAGGATGTCGGCCGAGGGCTCGCCCGGCGCGGGAGGCGCGGCCCGTTCGACCCGGCGCAGCAGCTCGCGCGTCTCGGCCGCGGCGCCCTCGGCGAGCGCCCGGTACACCAGCGCCTCGAACCCCTGCCGGGGCTCGCTCCAGGGCGGAAGGGTGAAGTCGGGCGTGCGGCCGGCCGCCACGTCGGCGCGGGCCCGCTCGAGCATCGGGGCCGTGCGGGCGCCGACCGGGTGGCCCGCCAGCCCGGCCAGGATCAGCCACGCGTCGAACGGCGTGGCCGCGGCCACCGAGTCCCAGGCGGCCAGCCCGCGGTCCCACCGGCCCAGCGCCGCCTGGGTCGACAGGCGATACTCCGCGCCGCGAATCCGGTCGTCGGGCACCGCATTGGGGCCCTGCAGAAAGGTCGCGGCGGTGTCGGCGAGGCGGAGATCGAAGCCGCCGCGGGCCCAGAAGATGATGGACTCGGTGATGTCCTTCCGGTCGGCCTCCCGGAGCGTCGCAAGGGCCGTGGCCCGCTCGCCGGGCGAGCCGAAGCGCAGGCCCACCTCCGCCACCTTGTTGGCGTGCAGCGCCTGGCCCGGCGGGATCCGGGCGAGGAAGGCCTCGGCGGCCTTCCGGTCGCCGGCGTAGACCGCCAGATCGACGAGGTGGTTGTAGATCGGCGCGAAGCTGCTGTCGAGCGCGGCCACCCGCTCGAGCGCCGGCCGCGCGTCGGCCGGCGACGCGTCGGTGAAGCCGGCGTAGTGGAAGAGCGACTCCCCCAGCCCGAACCAGCCGTCGATGTCATCGCGATCGTCGAGCACCGCGCTCTGAAAGGTGGCGACGGCGCTGTCGCCGTAGCCGAGCACGAAGTAGCGCTGCGCCTGGAGGAGCTGGACCCACCGGGGTGCCAGCCGGTCGGCCCGCCGCAGCCCGGCCTCCGCCGCGGCCAGCGCGGCCGGGAAGTCGTGGCGCCAGTCCTCGACCACGCTGAGCCGCTGGTACGCGAGGCCGCAGCCCGAGTCTGCCGCCACGGCGGTGCGGAGCTCCTCGGCCGCGCCGTCCAGGTCCCCGGTCCAGAACTTCTGCTGCGCCTGCAGCATGTGGCCGATGGCCGGCAGCACGTTGGTGCTCGCCAGCACCGCGCCGGCGGAGCCGAGCTCGAGCCGCTCGCGGCGCGCCACCGTGCCGACGACGTCGGCCGCGAGCCGGCCGACGGCCGCCGCGAGGTCGGGGCCCGCCGTATCCACGGCGTGGCTCAGCCGCTCGCCGGAGCCGGTGGCGTAGAGGTCCACGGCCAGCCGGCGGCCCCCGCCGTCGGGCAGCAGCGAGCCCGCGAGCAGATAGCGCCCGCCCTGCTTCCGCGCCCACGCCAGCACCTCGGGCAGCGGCACCTCGGACCACGGCCGCCCGCCGGGCCCGGCGGCGGCGGGCCTGGTGGCGTGGAGCCCGGGCATCCAGTCAATCAGTTCCGCGAACATGGCGTCGGCCGTCCGGGC
>DASSYY010000235.1:0-3492 GCA_035703025.1 Gemmatimonadales bacterium
TCTCGACACTATCTCGTCCGCGGCACGGGGCCGCCCGCGGGCCAGCGCGCGGGCCGCCATGGCGTCGCGCCGAGCCCGATCGGTGAGCAGACCGCCGACCGCCTGCGCCAGCGTGGCCGGTGTGAGCGCCGACTGGAGCACCATCACCGAGGCGCCCGCCTCGGCGAGGACGCGCGCGTTGTGCGTCTGATGATCGGCGGCGGCGGTCGGCAGGGGAACGATCACGCTGGGTAGGCCCCAGGCGCACAGCTCGGCCACCGTGATCATGCCCGCGCGTGAGACCACGACGTCGGCCACCGCATAGCCATCGGCCATGGGATCGAGAAAGTCGATGACTTGGACGGCCGGCGGCCGGTGGCGGGCAACGAACTCCGCATGCGTTCCCCGCCCCGTGACCCAGATGAGATCCACGCCTGCCGGCCAGCCGGCATCGAGCCAGCCGGCGACCGCGCGGTTGAGTGCGAGTGCGCCCTGGCTGCCGCCGGTCACCAGCACGGCGGGCCGCGTCCCGTCGAGCCCGAACCGGGCGAGGGCGGCCGGGCGCCGCTCCGGAGTCGGCGGCGCGATCGGGTTCCCGGTGTCGAACACGGCCGTGTGCGCGCCGAAGCGGAGCAGCCCGCGCGCCTCCGGCAGGCCGAGGTAGACGTGACGCACCCGCCGGCTCAGCAGCCGAGTGGCGAGGCCGGGATAGGCGTTCTGCTCCTGGATCGCGGTCGGGATGCCGTGACGGGTCGCCCACCAGACGACGGGCGCGGAGGCGTACCCGCCGGTGCCGAGCACCGCCACGGGTCGCTCGTCGGCGAACAGCCGGCCGATCTCGCGCAGGAGGTGACCCGCAATGAGCGGCCAGCGGATGTTCTTCCACCAGGTGCGGCGGTAGATCGGCTCGGAGGGGAGCAGATGAAAGCGGAAGTCGCGGGTCGGAAGCAGGCGGGCCTCGACTCCCCGCACCGCGCCCACCAGCACCGGCTCGATGTCGGGGGCCCGCTCGCGGAGCGCGTCGGCGATGGCGAGTGCGGGCATGAGGTGGCCGCCGGTGCCGCCTCCGGCGATGAGGATGCGCTTCACGCGAACAGCCATCCCCGCTGGCACGCCTCGCTCGGTCCGCTCAAGCTGACCTCGTGGCCGCTCACGCCTTACCCTTGCCGACCGGTGCTTCCGGCTTTCGTCCCGCCACCGCCGCCCGCGGCTTCCCCCGCAGGCGCCCGATGTTGATCAGGATCCCGGTCCCGATCAGCGAGATCACCTGGCTCGACCGCCCGTAGGACATGAACGGCAGCGTGAGGCCCGTCGTCGGCATCAGCCCGAGCGACACCGCCATGTGCATGAAGGCCGTGAGCCCGATCGTGGCCGTGAGTCCGACGGCGAGATACTGCCCGAACGGCTCCGACGCCGTCTTCGCGATCCGGAAGCCGAGCCAGCAGAACAGCGCGAACAGGAAGACCACCGTCAGCACGCCGACGAACCCCCACTCCTCCCCGATCGTGCTGAACAGGAAGTCGCTGTAGGCGTACGGCAGGTAGCCGAGCTTCTGCTGGCCCTGGCCGAAGCCGGTGCCGAACAGCCCACCCGAGCCCATGCCGACCAAAGACTGGTGGATCTGGAACCCGCCCTCGGTGGTCGCGTCGCCCGGATTGAGGAACGTCAGCACCCGGGCCAGCCGGTACTGCGCGTCCCGGATCTGATGGAAGACCAGGATGACCGCGAGGCCGCCGAGCAGGAAGAAGTGCCCGATCTTGGCGCCGGAGGTGAACAGGACCAGTCCGCCCAGCAGCGCGACGAGGGTCGCCATCGACAGGTTGGGCTCGGGCAGGATCAGCAGCGACACCAGCCCGAGGATGACGATGAACGGCAGCACCCCCTTCTTGAACTCCCGGACCTGCGCACCCTTCTTCGATGCGAGCATTGCGCACCAGATCACCACCGCCAGCCGCGCGATCTCCGAAGGCTGGAAGTTGACGGGCCCGATGTCCACCCACCGGCGCGCCCCGTTGATCGACGGGGCGATGCCCCGGGTGAACGGGAGCAGCGGGATGAGGAGCAGCACGAGGGTGCCGAGCAGGAGCGGCCAGGCCCAGGTGCGCCAGCGGTAGTAATCCTGGCGCGACGCCCAGAGCAGCAGGATGCCCCCCAGCACCGCGCCGCTGAGCTGCCGGGCCGCGAACCCGAGTCCCACGTTCTGCCCCTTGAGGGTGGTCAGGCTCGCGGCACCATAGGTCGCGGCTACGCCGAATGCCAGGAGCACGAGCGTCACCACCCCGAGCAGGCGAGTCTCCCACCGGAGCTCGCCGGGATGCCGGACCGGTCGGGCGGCCGTCACATGGCCTCGACCGCGGCCCGGAAGCGCGCGCCGCGCTCCTCGTAGTTGTTGAACATGTCGTAGCTGGAGCACGCGGGCGACAGCAGCACCGCGTCGCCCGGCTTCGCCAGCCGGGCCGCGGTGGCCAGTACCTCGCCGAAGTCGCCGGCCGGCGCCACGGGAAGCTGATCGCCGAGGTCGCGCACGACGAGCGGTCCGGCCTCGCCGTAGGCCACCACCGCCCGGCAGCGGCCACGGAGCGGTCCCGCCAGCCGGGTGTACGGCTCCCCCTTGTGCCGGCCGCCCAGCAGCAGGACGAACGGCCGGTCGAGCGCCGCCACCGCCACCTCGGTCGAGGTGATGTTGGTGCTCTTGGAATCGTTGATCCAGAGCACGCCGTTCACCTCCCGCACCGGCTCGACCCGGTGCGGGATCGCCCGGAAGGTCCCCAGGCCGGCGGCGACGCGGCCGGGATCACCGCCGGCCCGCACGGCCACGAGCGCCGCGGCGAGCGCGTTGGCGACGTTGTGATCGCCCAGCAGGGGAAGGTCGGCGCGCGGCATCAGCGGGCGGTCGCCGAGCATCAGCCGCCCGCCCGCGCGGTCGAACCACCCGTCCGCCCGCCGCTCGATCGAGAACCGCAGGTGCGTGCCGGGCACCGGCGCCACCATCGCCTGCACCGCCGCGTCGTCCGCGTTGCTGATCCACACGGAGGCGGGCTCGGCGTTCTGGAACAGCCGCGCCTTGTCGCCGTAGTACTCCTCGAGCGAGTGATAGCGGTCGAGGTGGTTGGGCGCGAGGTTGGTGAGCACCCCGATGGCCGGACGGAGGTGGGGCACGTCGTGGAGCTGGAACGAGCTCAGCTCCAGGGCGAGCCAATCCGGCGGGTCGGCCGCGAGGGCCACGTCGCACAGCGGCCGGCCGATGTTGCCCGCCGTTTCGGCCCGGAGGCCCGCGGCCGCCATCGCGTGGGCGATGAGCGAAGTCGTCGTGGTCTTGCCGTTGGTGCCGGTGATTCCGACGCAGCGCGTACGCGACCCGAGCGCCAGGAAGCCCACGTCCACTTCGGCATAGACCTCGAGGCCGGCCGCGCGAGCCCGCGCCAGCGGGGGGACGTCCGGCGGCACGCCGGGGGCCACCACGACAGCCGCTGCGCGGGCGATGCGCTCGAGGTCGTGACCTCCGAGCTGCAC
>DASSYY010000328.1:0-4973 GCA_035703025.1 Gemmatimonadales bacterium
CGTGCCGGCGGGGGCGCCCGGAATGGACGAAGGGCCGATCGTCGGGAAGCATTCGTCCCAGCCTCCGCTCTCCGCCGCATCCCCGTCGGACGCCGCCGGGCGGGGCACGGCGAGGGGCACCTGGTCGCTGCGCCAGAGCCACTCGCGGCCTCGCAGCCGCCGGAGATGGGTCAGCTTCATCCCGATCACCGGAATCGCCACCAGCTCGAGCTCCTCCGAGCGGAGCGCGACGGCGGGAAAGCCTGCGACGGTGGTTTGACGGAACGGCATGACGGATGGAAGCGTCAGAGCGTGGCGAACGCGCGGACGGGAAAGGTGCCGAACCCGGCGACCTTCGGCGGCACCGCCGAGAACCGGAACCCGCCCTCGGGGAGCTGTCCCAGTTGGCACAGGTGCTCGACGATCGGGATGTCCGCCGCGAGCAGGGTCGAATGGACCGGCCGCGCGAGATCCTCGAGGTCGTCGATGTTGAGGGAGTCGATGCCGACCAGTGCCGCGCCCTCGGCCACGAGATAGGCCGCCGCGTCGGCGGTGAGATGGGGGTTACCCTCGAGATAGGCCGGCGTGCCCCAGTGCACGTCCCACCCCGTTCGGACCAGCACCGCCTTGCCCCGGACGGGCCGCCCCCGAAAGGCGTCGCGGTCGATCGCGCGCCCCGCCGCCGGCGAGCGGATCACGACGGCCTCGAGGCCGGCCAGCGAGCTGAGCGGCAGCGCGGCGAGATCCTTCCCGTCCGCGTACCGGTGGAACGGCGAATCGAGATAGGTGCCGGTGTTCGCCACCATCTCGATCTTCCCGATGTGGAATTCGACGCCCGGCGCGTAGCGTCCCCGCGAGGCCTCCCGGCTCAGGAAGTCGCAGATGAGCGGCCCCGGCAGGCCGGGGTACGTCGTCATGCCGTGCTCGATGGTGTGGCTGAGATCGACGAAGGTCATCCGGCGGGGGTCACCCGGTCTGCGCGCGCAGCTCCTCGGCGACGCCGGCCAGCGCGCAGATGCGAGCGATCGTCTCGCCGACCTTGTTGTTGGGCGTCGACGCGCCGGCGGTGATGCCGATGATCCGGCCGTCCCGGAGCCAACCGGCGGAGGTGGTCTCGTGCTTGGCGCCGATCGGCTGGTGGCGGATCGTCCCGGCGGCCGGGTCCACCCCTTCGGCGTCCTCGATGTGGAAGGTGCGCACGCCCTTCGACTGCACCAGCGCGGCGAGGTGGCAGGTGTTGCTGGAGTTGTAGCCGCCGACGACGACCATCACGTCGAGCGGCTCCTCGATCAGCGCAAGCACCGCGTCCTGCCGCTCCTGGGTCGCGGAGCAGATCGTGTCGAACGACCGGAAGTGATCGGCCACCGCGTCGACGCCGTACCGGCGCTCCATGCTCTCCCGGATCTCCTCCGCGATGGCCAGCGACTCGCCCGAGAGCATCGTCGTCTGGTTGGCGATTCCGACCCGCAGGAGGTCGCGCTCGAAATCGAACCCTGGCGAGACCGCCTTGGCGAATCGGGCCGCGAGCTCCGCCACGTCGCCGCCGTGCTCGATGAACTCGCAGACGATCCGCGCCTCCGCCATGTTGAGCACGACGAGATAGCGGCCGCCGGGATACTTCATCACCTGGCTCGCGGTGGCCTTGGTCTCCTCATGGTAGTGCTTGCCGTGGATGATGGCGGTGTAGCCGTCGCGGGCGTAGCTCTCCACCCGTTTCCAGACGTTGAGCACCGAGCCGCAGGTGGTGTCCACCAGCACGCATCCGATGGCCCGGAGCCGCTCGAAATCGCCCATGGTCACGCCGAACGCCGGCAGGATCACCACGTCCTGCGGGCCGATGCCGGCGAAGTCGAAGGCGCCGTGGGCGTCCCGTTCCAGAAAGCAGACGCCCATGTCGCGCAGCTTCTGGTTGACGTGCGGATTGTGGATGATCTCGCCCACGAGGTAGAGCGGCCGGTCGGGGAACTTGCGGCGGGTCTCGTAGGCGTAGTCGACCGCGCGGTCCACTCCGTAGCAGAACCCGAACTCCTTCGCCAGCCGGAAGCTCAGCGGGCCGACGTCGAGCCGGTGCTGCTGTGCCCGCATCAGCTCGACCACCGAGCTGTGGTAGTCGGTCGTCAGCTGGCCCTCGATCTCGGCCTTGAGGCCGAAACCGCGACGGAAGTAGGTGCTCTCCATGGTGCCCTTAATCTACACCTGGCTGGCGATCGCGTGACTGCGCCGTCGAGTCGCGCGCCGCGGCGGAGTCGCCGGCTGGGGCGGGCGGCAGGCAGCCGAGCGCGGCGGGTTTGACCCGAAGGCCGTCGAATGAGCCGGTGAGCCGCAGGCCGCCCGCTCCGCTGATCGCGTGAGCCTTGGCCGTGAACGTTCCCGAGAGCGCGCCGCTCCCCGATCGACGCAGCGATACCTGCCCGCTGTCGCCCTGGAACCCCTGCACCGCCGTCTTGGCGAACCAGCGCAGCCCGAGTGCCGCGGCGGGCACCGCGCTGTCGGCCTTCTCGGGCGGACGGATGGGATAGGTACCGGCTCGCAGCGTGCCCGAGTCGTAGAGCGCCAGCCCCACCCCGGTGTCACCCGAGATGGCCCGGATCACGACCACGTGGAGGGTATCGCAGCGCTCCGCGGTGGCGGCGGCATCGAAGGCGGCGGTGTCGGCCCCGGTCCAGCGCACCGTGAGCCGCGGGCCGGTGAGTCCGACCTCACCACCGTCGGCGCATGCGAGCACGGCACCGAGGCACGCGAGCAGCGCTCCTCCCGGGACCGCCCTCATCGCGCCGCCTGAACGACGATGTCGAATCGCACCTTGCCTCCAGTGTCGGGCGTGAGCGGGTGGCTGAGATCGAGCCGGAGCGCGCCGCTGAAGAACGACAGGCCAATCCCGGCTCCCGCCAGTGCCTCGCTCGAGAACAGGTCGCCCGGGCGCGCGGCCTGGCCCACGTCCACGAACGCGACCGGCCGCAGCCGACCCCCGAGCGGCGCCAGGTCGAGCTGCGCGGCCCAGAACGCCTCGCCCCGGCGCTCGCCGTACTCGAAGCCCCGCACCGTGGCGAGCCCGCCGAGCCGAAACGCCATCTGGGGCAGTGTCGGGCTCGTCGCGATCCCCGCCTTGACGCGCAAGGTCGCCCCGCGGTCATCGCCCAGGTTCCCGCGCAGCTCGCCGAGCAGCCGCCCCGTCGTCCGTCCTTCGCCGCCCAGCACGTCCGCGGCGAGGTTCCAGCGGATCCCGGCCACGTGGGAGATTCGCGCCGATGCCCCCGCGAACGTCCCTTCCTCCACGGGTGGATTCGGTGGAAACACGCCATCACCGCCCAGCGCGTCGTTGACCGCGGACTTGGCCTCGCGGTCGACGCTATGCTGCCGTTCCACCCGCGCGCTCACGAACAGATCGAGCCCGGTCTTGAGCGACGTCTCGAAGCCCGCCAGTCCGCCCTCGGCCAGGGCCCAGTCGGCGTTGTCGTGGGCGACGAAGAGGGCGTTGAGCGTATTGCCGATCGTGCGTCCGGCACCGAACGGGTCGACGTCGACAAGATCGCGGTAGCCGCTCACGGTGAGCCGGCCGCCCGGCCCATCCCGCACCAGGCTCAGCCGGCCGGTCACGCGGTCGTCGCTCAGCCCGTACCGCACCGTGCCGTAGAGGTTGGCGAACCGCAGCCCGGGCGCCCGCACCCGATAGCCGAGGCCGAACGACAGGCCCTGGACCCGATCGTAGCGGAGCAGGTCCGACAGCCGCTCGAACGCCACCCCGTGCCCGGCCTGCCCGGTCACCGAATCCGGCAGCGCATCGCTCAGACGGGCCAGATCCTCCTCCGCCTCGCGGAGGCGGCGCAGGTCCGCCGGATCGGCATCGAGGGACAGCGAGTCGGGCCACGCGTCGTACCGGCCGAGCGTCACGTTCGATGGGCGGTGCAGCTCGTATCTGCCACCCGGCCACCGGTCGGCATAGTCCCAACTGCGGAGGCTGTCCGCGGTCTCGCCTGCGCGGCCGCGGCGCTCGGCTTGGAGCGAGTCCTGCCGTACCCGGCGGAGCGCTCGCAGCGAGTCGCGCGTCAGGCCCGCAGTGTCCGGCAGGGCCACGTCGAAGTCGATCGGGCGCCCGCCGTTGATCGTATAGTCATCGAAAGTGGTGGTGGCCTGAAAGGGGATCACCACGTCACTCACCAGCGGCAGCCGGACCCGGCCCGCGAGCACCTGGCGGTAGGGCATCCAGTAGCGACCCTCCTGGAGCCCGTACTCCAGGTCGGCGTCGATGCTCACCACTCGGTTCGCCAGCGCGTTCAGCCGGCGGGCCTTGGCCGAATCCGGCCCGCGCGGCCCCTCCTCCGCCCGAACCCAGAGCGCGGTCCCGAGGTAGCGAAAGGTGAAGCGCACCACCTCGGCGGTGGCCGAATCGATCCACATCTGCCCGGCGACCAGTGCGGGACCGGTGCGTTTGGGCGCGACCTCCACCCGCAGCAACCGAAGCGTCCCGCCACGGGCAGGGGTCACGGTGAGCTCACCGCTCCCGGTATAGCGGTACCACGCCGGACCCGAGCTCGACAGGGGATGCAGCGCGCCCGTCGCGGGAAAGTCGTTGCTGAAGATCCGCACCGAGTCGTCCACGCCGCGCGGGACGAACCAGGGCCGGTCCCACACGCTCGAGAGCTGGACCGTGCGGCTCCGCGTCCGGAAGCGCCGGCCGATCACGTCCAGCCGGAGATCGTTGGGCAGCTGCCACTGCACCCGGGCCACCTGCTCCTCCACAGCCGACGCAGGCACCTTGGACCACACCCGTCGTCCCACGCCGACCGAGAGCCGGTAGCGGATGGTCGCCTGGTAATCGCGCACCAGCGAGTCGCTCGCCCGCCGGCGGACCATGGCGCGCTCGACGAGCTGCTGGATGGCTGGACTCGAGTAGGGGGAGGCGGTGTCGGGGGGGGGGACTGGAGCGGCGCGGCGGACAACAACAGGACTAAGAGGTTTGCGCCCATTTGCTCCGGCCGTCTCGGTGTAGCCCG
>DASSYY010000182.1:0-4997 GCA_035703025.1 Gemmatimonadales bacterium
AGCTGACTCGCCTGCACCCGAGGTCCTTGGCCGGGATCACAGAGTCGCTGCCTGAAGCGGCTCGCGTTTCCAAAGCCGGCCGAACCCACCGATCGTACCGACCCGGCCTGCCCACTCGAGTCTCCGACTCACTCGAGCGGCACCCACAGCGCCGGCGTCCGCTCCAGCAGCGTGGCCCCGGCTGGGCTCGGGACCGCCGGCCAACTGTACCATCCGTTCGGATCGTCGTCGTGAATCCGGAACCCGATGGCCGGCCGCCGGCCCCGCTCCCCGGCGAGCCACGCCGGGTCGAGCCGCAGGATGAGCGACCAGCCGGTGCCGTCCTCCGCGGCACTCACTTCCCAACCACCACCCGAGCGCGCCGCTCCCAGCCGCCAGTCGGGATCGTCGAGCGGGGGCTCCCACCGGCCGGCACGGCCGCGGTACACGACGCTGCTGTCGAGCACGCGCTGCAGCGACCACTGAAAGTCGTCGTGCGCCGGGGCCGGGGCGCGGTCGCCGGCCACATCGATGCAGACGGCCACGCCGTCGGACCAGGAGCGCGTCCGGTCCGGCACGGCGACCGCGATGAACGCCGTGTCCGCCGCCCGGAGCAGCCAGACCAAGACCTGACCCTGCGCCGTCGCGATGCGGAGCTGGGGCGGACCCCAGCGTGCGCTGTCGACGTGCCCGTCGTCCGGCGGGGGCTGAGCGATGGCATGGAGGCGAAGTGTATCCGGCGGTTGCCCGCCGGCGGGCGGGCCCTGCAGCAACATCGACACCGCGAGGAGCAGCAGCGGGCTAGTCCGGATCGAGCGGTGTGAGCGGGACCAAGCGGCCGCGCGGCGGGATGCCCGGCTCGAGCTCGAGGATTCCGACGGATGCCGGCAGATCGAACCGGCGCGGACCGGCGCCGCCCGGATTCATCACGGTCACGACCACATCGACCAGGGTGAGCAGCGGCCGGTGGGTATGGCCGTAGACGATGATCTCGGCGGCGGGAAACGCGGCTTGCAGCTTCTCGGGCGTCGGGCTGCCGAACCGGTCCCCGTGCGTGACGACGATCGTGAAGCCATCGAGCTCGACCGTGGCGACCTCGGGCAGGCGCCCGCGAAGATCCCAGCCATCGGTGTTTCCGTAGACCGCCGTGACCGGCGCGAGGGTCTCCAGCTCCGCGAGGATCGCCGCAGGCCCCACGTCGCCCGCGTGGAGGATGTGGTCGACCTCGCGGAACACCTCGAACACCTCGGGGCGCAGCAGGCCATGCGTGTCCGCGATCACGCCGATGCGCACGCGCCGGTCCTCAGCCGTCGTCCCCGGTCCAGCGACGGCCGATCTCGATGTCGAGACCGAGCTGGTCGAGCACGCGCTGCACGATGAAGTCCACCAGCTCCGCGACCTGCGTGGGCCGGTGGTAGAACCCCGGTGCGGCCGGCACCACCACCGCGCCCGCCTCGGTCGCCGCCACGAGGTTGCGCAGGTGCACCAGCGAGAGCGGCGTTTCACGCGGCACGAGGACCAGCTTGCGCCGCTCCTTGAGCGTGACGTCGGCCGCGCGCTCGACCAGCGAACGGCTGGTCCCGCCCGCGATGGCCGCCACGGTGCCCATCGAGCAGGGGCAGATCACCATGGCGTGGGTGCGCTGCGAGCCCGAGGCCGGAAGGGCGCCGCGGTCGCTGTCGGGAAAGGTGGTGACCGTGCTCCAGTCGCCGCCCGTGGCCGCGCGGAGGGCCTCGACGCTGTCGATGCCGCATTCGTCGCGCAGAAGCCGGAATCCGTGGCTGGTGGGGATGAGCCACACCGGCACGCGATGCCGGACCAGGACTTCCAGCAGGCGCACGCCGTACGGCGCCCCGGAGGCGCCGGTCAGCGCGAGGACGACCGGATAACGTGTCACGGCCGCCTCAGCAGCCGGTCGAGCAGGGCGAACGCGAAGACGGTGACCGACATGACCCCGTTCATCGTGAAGAACGCCGCGTCGAGCCGGCTCAGGTCGCCGGGGCGAACGAGCCGGTGCTCGTAGACGAGAATACCGGTCGCGACGGCCAGGCCCGCGAAGTACCACGGCCCGAACCCCGCGCCCCAGCCGAACAGCGCCAGCGCCGGGATGGTGACGCCATGCAGCAGCTTCGCGACGGTGATGGCGCGCCGCTCGCCCAGGCGGACGACGGCGCTCCGGAGCCCCTGCTCGCGGTCGAACCCCTCGTCGGGCAGGGCGTAGAAGATGTCGAACCCGGCCACCCAGGTGGCCACGGCAAGGGTGACGGCGAGCAGCAGCCACGCGGGCTCGCTCCAGCCGCCGGTCACCGCGAGATAGCCGCCGACCGGCGCGATGGCGAGGCTCAGGCCGAGCCAGAGGTGCGGCCACCAGGTGAACCGCTTGGCGAGGCTGTAGGTCAGTACCCAGGCCAGCGCCACCGGGCTGAGCCGGAGGCAGAGCGGGTTGAGCATCCCGGCCACAAGCACGAAGAGGGCCGCCGCCACCGCGATGGAGATCCACGCCTGTCCGACGGTCAGCGCGCCGCGCGGGAGCTCGCGGTTCCGCGTGCGCGGGTTGTGCGCGTCATACCGGAGGTCGGCTACGCGATTGAAGCCCATCGCCGCCCAGCGGGCCGCCGAAAACGCCAGCACCACGAGCACGACCGTCCGGGGCGTCACGGGCGCCACCCGCGAGGCGGCCAGAACGCCGAGCAGCGCGAACGGCAGCGCGAACAGCGTGTGCGGCAGCTTGACGAAGTTGACGTACCGGACGAGGAGCGACTCGCCGGCGAACGTCTGTCCCTCGCGCGCCGGGGAGGTCACAGCCGGATACCCAGCCGGGGCCACATCTCGTCCACCCGGCGCTTGGTCTCCGCGTCCATGGTGATGAGGTCCGGCCACTCTCGGGTGAAGCCCTCCTCCTTCCACTTCCGGGTCGCGTCGATGCCCATCTTGCTCCCGTACGTGAAGGCGCGGCTGGCGTGGTCGAGCACGTCCACCGGCCCCATGGTGAAGCGCACGTCGCGCTCGGGATCGATGTTGTTGAGCGCGATCCACCACGCCTCGTCCGGGTTGCGGACGTTGACGTGCTTGTCCACCACGACGAGCACCTTCGCCAGCGACATCAGCCCCTGCCCCCACAGCGCATTCATCACCTTGTACGCCTGGCCGGGATACTGCTTGTCGATCGAGACGAAGACCAGGTTGTGGAAGATGCCGGCGGGCGGCATGTGGTAGTCGACGATCTCGGGCACGGTGAGCTTCAGCAGCGGCAGGAAGATGCGCTCCGTCGCGTGCCCGAGGTAGTAGTCCTCCATCGGCGGCGGTCCCACCAGCGTGGCGGGATAGATCGGATCGCGGCGGGCAGTGACGGCGGTGACGTGCACCAGCGGGTAGTGGTCGGCCAGCGAGTAGTAGCCGGTGTGGTCGCCGAACGGCCCCTCGACCACGAGTGGCTCGGCAGGATCGATGTAACCCTCGAGGACCAGCTCGGCCTCGGCGGGAACCTCGAGGTCGCAGGTGACCGCGTGCGCCAGCTCGACGGGCTCTCGCCGGAGGAACCCGGCGAAGATGAATTCGTCGATCGTAGGCGGCAGCGGCGCGGAGCCGGAGTAGATGCTGGCCGGATCGCCGCCCAGGGCGATGACGACCGGCATCCGCTCGCTCTTTTCGGCCATCTCGCGCCAATGGGCCGCGCCGACCTTGTGGCGCTGCCAGTGCATCGCGAGCGTGTCCCGGCCGAGCACCTGGACGCGGTACATCCCGACGTTCCGGATGCCGCGCGTGGGATCCGTCGTGATGACCATCGGCAGCGTGATGTAACGGCCGCCGTCCCCCGGCCAGGTGGTGAGGAACGGGATCTGCCCCAGGTCTACCGCGTCGCCCCGAAGGATGACCTCCTGGCAGGGGGGTCGGCCGCCCTTCACCCTCGGCGGGAACTTGCCGATCTCGGCCAGCTTCGGCAGCATGGCGAGCTTGCCGAACAGTCCCTCGGGCACCTTCAGGTTGAGCATCTCCGAGATCCGGCCGCCGATGCTGTCGAGGTCGTCGACGCCGAGCGCGAGGCACATCCGGCGCATCGAGCCGAAGAGGTTGATCGCCACCGGGCTCGGGCTCCGGGAGCCGTCCTCCAGCAGCACGTGCTCGAAGAGAAGGGCCGGCCCCCCACCGGGACTCTTCATGCAGCGGTCCGCGATCTCGGCGATCTCCAGCCGGGCGCGCACGGGGTGGGATATGCGCACGAGCTCGCCGAGCCGGTCGATCGCCTTGATGAAGTCGCGGAGGTTGTCGAGGGCCATGGGGCTCCGAGCCGAATCCTGAGGGTCGTGCTTCCGGAGAGTCACCCCGAGCGGAGCGAAGGGATCGTGCCTCGGGGCATCGCTCCTTCGCTCCGCTCAGGCGGACTCGCGGGTGGGTGAAGGGCGCCGGCGCGCGTCCCCACATGCAGCGCGCACACGCCGGCCAGGAAGAGACGGTAGGATACGTCGTCGAACCCCTGCGCCACGAGCCGGCGTGCGAATTCGGGCGGGCTCGGGAACGCGACGGTGGACGCTGGTAACCAGGTATAGGCGGTCGTATGTTTGGAGATTCGTCGACCGACCCACGGCAGCACGCGCCGGAAATAGAACTCGTACAGCCGGCGCAGCACGGGGTGCGGCGGCAGGGTCATCTCGAGGATCACCACCCGGCCACCGGGCCGGAGCACGCGGGCCGCCTCGGCGATCCCGGCATCGAGGTCCACCAGGTTTCGCACACCCCAGCCGACCATCGCGCCATCGAACGAGGCATCCGGGAACGGCAACTCGAGCGCATCCGCCGTGACCGGCGCCACGCGCGCCGCCTTGCGGCGACCGAGCCGGAGCATCGCGGGCACGAAATCGGCCGCGACGATCCGTCCCCGGAAGCCGGGCCGCACGGCGAGCGCGGCCGAGAAGTCGAGCGTGCCGGCACAGAGGTCGAGGTAGATTCCGTCCGGTTTCCGCTCCCACCCCAGCCGTCCCACCGCGTATCGCCGCCAGCGCTGATCGAAGCGGAGGCTG
>DASSYY010000401.1:0-7040 GCA_035703025.1 Gemmatimonadales bacterium
CTCACCGCGGCGAGCACAGCTTCTCCGGTTCGGTCGCGGCCTCCATGGCTCGGCTCGGCCCCGGCATCTCGAGGGCCTATCGCGAGTCGCGCCAGGCGAACGGGGCCCTCCCGGTACCCGCGGCCACCGGGCTGCACTACGCGGCCGTGGGCGCCGCCCTGCTGGCGCTGCTCTGGTCCCTGCCGCGGCTTGGCGGCGCGCGGCACCGTCCGTTGCGCATCCTCGTCGCCACCGTCCTGCTCGGGCTGGTGGCCAACGCGGGGGTGATCGCCAGCCTCTCGACCGTCCACCCCCGCTACCAGAGCCGCGTGGTCTGGCTGGTGGTGATGCTCGGTGTCGTGGCGACATGCCGGGCCGGAGCGGAGCGTCGCGCTCGCCCGCCGGCCGCTTCTGCTCTCTCGCCGACGTGAGTAGAGTACGGAGGCCGTTGCCACGGCAGTCCACCGTTCGCCGAGACCACGCATGGCTGGCACCCTCAAGCCGGTGAGCCGATGACCGACGTCCCCGACCGGCAGTTCGGATTCGAGACCCGCATGCTCCACGCCGGTCACGTCCCCGACGCGCTCACGGGTGCGCGCGCGGTGCCCATCTACCAGACCACCTCCTACGTCTTCGACGACGCGGAGACGGCGGCGCAGCTCTTCGAGCTCAAGCAGTACGGGAACATCTACACCCGGATCGGCAATCCCACGACGGCAGTCCTCGAGGAGCGTCTGGCCTCGCTCGAGAACGCCACCGGCGCCGTGGCCGTGGCGAGCGGGATGGCGGCCCAGTTCGTGGCCCTCATGACCCTGCTCTCGCCGGGGGACGAGATCGTGGCGTCGTCCCATCTCTACGGCGGGACCGTCACCCAGCTTACTCACACCTTCCGGAAGCTCTCGGTGGCCGTCCGGTTCGTGGACCCGACGCAGCTCGACCACTGGGAGCAGGCGATCACCCCGCGGACCCGCGCGCTTTACGGGGAGACGGTCGGCAATCCACGCGGCAGCATCCTGGATCTCGAGCCGCTTGCCGGCCTCGCCGCCCGGCACCGGATCCCGCTCATCGTCGACAACACGTTCGCGACTCCCTATCTCTGCCGCCCGATCGACTGGGGAGCCACGATCGTCGTCCACTCGGCCACCAAGTTCATCGGCGGTCATGGCAACAGTATCGGCGGCGCGGTCCTGGAGTCGGGCAGGTTCGACTACAGCCACATCCCGGCGATCGCCGATCCATCGCCGTCGTATCATGGCCTGCGGTTCTTCGACACCTTCGGGCACTATGGCTTCCTGATGAAGGTGCGGGCCGAGACCGTGCGGGACACCGGCGCCTGCCTGTCGCCTACCAACGCGTTCCTCCTGCTGCAGGGCCTGGAGACGCTCTCGCTCCGGATGGAGCGGCACGCCACCAACGCGCTCGCCGTCGCCCGGTTCCTGCGCGATCACCCGCACGTGGCCTGGGTGGCCTACGCCGGGCTGGAGGACCACCCCGAGCATGCGCTGGCCCAGAAGTATCTCGGCGGCCGTCCCGGCGCGGTCTTCTCGTTCGGGCTCGCAGGCAGCGACGGCCGGGCCGCAGGCCGCCGGTTCATCGACGCGCTCCGCCTGTTCTCCCACCTCGCCAATGTCGGCGACGCGCGGAGTCTCGTCATTCACCCCGCCTCCACCACGCACCAGCAGCTCAGCGAGGACGAGCTGGCGCGCGGCGGGGTGGCGCCGGAGCTGATCCGGCTGTCGGTGGGACTCGAAACCCTGGAGGACCTCCTGTGGGACCTGGATCAGGCCCTGCATGCGACCTTCGCCTGAACACGACGCTCACCGAAGCGGAGCGCCGGCGCTGGCAGGACCCGGCGGTCATTCGCCGGCTGCTGGCGAGCGCGCGCACGATCGCCATCGTGGGCATGTCCGCCGACCCCCAGAAGGCCAGCGCCTTCGTCGCGAGCTACATGCAGCACGAGGGGTACCGGGTCGTGCCCGTCAATCCGCGAGGCGGCCGGGTGCTGGGCGAGACCATCTACCCGGACCTGGCCAGCATTCCGATCCCGGTGGACATCGTGGATGTGTTCCGGCCGCCGGCGGAGGCGCTGGAGTTCGCGCGCCAGGCGGTGGCGATCGGCGCAAGAGCGCTCTGGCTGCAGCTCCGGATCGTGAACTTCGAGGCCGCCGAGCTGGCGGCGGGGGCCGGGCTCGACGTCGTCATGGATCGGTGCGTCAAGATGGAGCACGGCCGGTTCGACGGCACGCTCCACTGGGGCGGGATGAACACCGAGATCATCAGCGCACGGAAGGCCTCGCTGCGGCGCCGCGGCTGAGGCGGGAGGGCGTCAGGCGCCTCCGCGCCGCCGGGCCCGCGCGTGGGCGATCCGGTCGCCCGCGATGAGCACGCTGGACCAGAGCAGTCCCACGGCATAGCCCGCCAGCACGTCGCTCGGGTAGTGGACCCCGAGATAGATCCGCGAGAAGCCGATCGCCAGGACGAGGACCAGCGCCACGACCATCACCAGCCACCGCAGCGCCGGGTGCTGGAGTCGGGGGGCCAGTAGCGCCGCGCCCGCCGTGAAGAAGCAGAACGCGAAGAGCGCGTGGCCGCTCGGGAAGCTGTAGCTGTCGGGGAGCGGGTAGCCGAAGTACGGCGTCGGGCGGGTACGGCGGAAGGCGAGCTTGAGCGCGGTATCGAGCAGGCCCGCCCCCACCATGGCGACCAGCAGCACGATGGCGCCGCGCCACCACCGATGCCACACGAAAACCGCGGCGAGCACCGCCCCGAGCACCGCCAGCACGGACGGACCGCCCACCAGGCTGACGATGCGCAGCGCGTGCGTCAGGCCGGGCGTCGCGATGGCGTGCGTCGCCGCCCGCACCCGCAGGTCGAGCGCGAGGGTCTCGCCCTCGAGCATCTCGTCGGCCAGCCAGCCGAACAGGAACATGGCCAGGACGGCGACTGCGAGGCCGGCGAGGCTCGCGAGCCCGAACACTGCATCGCGGGCCACGGTCGGAGCGGTATCGGGAGGCGCTTCGGCGGGGGAGTGCCGATGCCCGTGTTCCATTTCCGTCACACGTGCTCCAAGAGGTGCCAGGGTGAAGCATACACCCGGGCGCTCGCTCAGAGCGCGGCGGCGAATTCCTCCATCGTCGCGAACCGGTCGGCGGCCGACTTGGCCAGTGCGCGCCGGAGCGCGTCCTCGACCGCGGGCGGCACCCCGCTCCGGAGCGCGGACACCGCGGGGACCGGCGCGCGCAGGATGCGGATCGCGATCTCCTTGAGCGTGCCGGCGGTGAACGGCGGTCCGCCGGTGAGCATCTCGTACAGCACGCACCCCAGGCTGTAGATGTCGGCCCGCTGATCGAGGTCGGGATCCTCGCGGAGCTGCTCCGGGCTCAGGTAGTGCGCGCTCCCCACGATGATGCCGGTCGCCGTCAGCCGCCGGGAGTCCGCCGCGGTGATCGCCCGCGCCAGCCCGAAGTCGGCCACCAGGGCCCGGCCGCCGGCGAGCAGGATGTTCTCGGGCTTCACGTCCCGGTGGAGGATGCCTCGCCGGTGAGCGTACCCCAGCGCGTCGGCGACGTCGCGGGTGATGCGCAGGGCCTCGTCCAGCGGCAGCCGCCGCTCCCGCTCCAGGCGCTGGAACAGCGACTCGCCGTCGATGTAGGCCATGACGTAGTACAGCAGTCCGTCGGCCTCGCCGGTCTCCCGGACCGGCACGATGAGCGGGTGCTCCATCGAGCGGGCGATCTCGATCTCGCGGGCGAAGCGGGCGGGACCCAGTGCCGCGGCCAGGTTCGGCTGCATGACCTTGATCGCTACTCGAACGTCCTGCCGGCGGTCGCGGGCCAGAAACACGATGGCCATGCCGCCCCGCCCGAGCTCGCGCTCGAGCGCGTAACGCTCGCCCAACGCGTCCGCGAGGCGCTCGAATACGCTGTCTTCGGCGGGGATCACGCGCCCAGTGCCGGCACGATGGGACCGACCCACGCCACGCCGCGGACGAGCGCGCTTTCGGCGACTCCGCCCTCACCGCGGTCATCGGAAATGAGGTGCAGGACGTCGCGGAGTCGATGGTCCGCAAACAGCCCGCTCAGCAGGGCGCGGAGCTCGACCGTGCGGCGCGGAAGGGGACGGTACGCGAAGACCAGGGCGTGAAAGTGCGCGGCGAGCTCCCCCAGGTCCCCAAATGGGCGGAGGTGGGACGCCAGGTCGCCTCCGGATCCCCGTGCGACGACGCCGAAGATGAGCACCGTCGTCATGGCGTGGATCGGTTCCGGCGCGAAGGAGAGCCACTCGCGGAGCGCAGGCAGCTCGAAGGGTACGGGGCCGGCGCCGTCGACCGGCGAGCGCACGAGGCGGGCTCCGGAGAGGCCGGCCGCCTCGCCGGCGATGACCAGGCCGGCGACCTTGCTTCCCGAGGCCTTGAGGCACACCGCGGCGAGCTCCGACAGCGGCACAGACTCCGCCTCGGGCTTGGCGCTGAAGCGCACGAGCTGCGAAAAGCCGCCCTCGCAGACCAGGCCGGACGCCAGCATGGCCCGGGCCGGCGCCGTCCCTCCGGCCAGCAGATAGTCCGGCTTCCGCGCACCGCCGCTGGGAAAGTGCGCCAGGCAGCCGGCGACCGCCACCAGCTCCCCCAGCCCGCCCTGACAGTCGTCGAAGCTCGTGCCGATCGCGCCCACGCCGAGGCCGAACGCGTCCGGTCCGAACGCGACGCAGGCGCAGTCGGCGGCGCCGATCGGCGCCCGCTGGAGTGCTCCGGGGTCGCCGTACGGCCGGCACGTCAGGACGCCGGCGTGCTCGACCGCCGAGACCTCGTACTGACCGCTCCTGGCGAAGTCGGCGCGCGCGTGCCAGGACGACTGCCTGAGCGCGGCCGCCCCGACGCTGTCGTTCACGGCGAACGTCGGGTCCCACCCGACGACGGCGAACGCATCGAGCACCGCCGGGGACAATGACGTGAGCCGCACGTCGCCCCGGAGAACCATCATTTCCTGGTGGAAGCGCGCCAGCACTTCGGCGGCCGCCGAGCTGACGTACGTCACCTCGGCGAAGTCCACCCGCAGCGACCTGACCCCCTGGTGCAGCAGGTCCTCGAGCGTGACGGCCAGGTGCTCCGCCCACTCCCGATCCAAGCGTCCCTCCAGCTGCAGAGTCGCCGACTCGCCCTCGCGGGCGGCGTCAATTCGCATGTCGGTTAGGAAGTAGCGGGCGGTCAGCCGAGTCCCAGACGCTCCACCAGCGCGCGGTAGCGCGGCTCCTCGCGCAGCGGGTCGAGCCACGGAGCCACCTTGAGGAAGAGGAGCCCGGGCTCCCGCTGCTGGAAGGCCCGCTCCAGCTGCTCGAAGGCGCGGTCGCGGGCGTCCATCGCCACGAACAGGATGGCCGACAACAGGGCCAGGCGAGGTTCCTCGGCCAGCTTGGTCTCCAGCTCCCAGAGCAGGCCCGACGCTTCCTCGCGCTGCCCCGCCGCGGCGAGAGCGTAGGCCAGCATCAGCTTCTTGACCGCGCGCAGCCCCGGGCGCTCGGACTCCTTGCGGATGTCCGCGATGGCCCGCTGGTGCTCGCCTTTGGCGACCCATGCCCACCAGAGCACCATCCGGGCGCCTACGAAGTCGGGGTCCATCGCGAGCGCCTTCTGCAGCTCCTCGATCGCCTGGTCGTACCGCCGCCCGAAGTACAGCACCCACCCCACCGCCCGATTGACCGGGACGGCCAGGGGGTCGAGCTGCTGGGCCCGCTTGATCTCCACCACCGCTTCATCGTGGCGGCCGAGCGCGGCCAGGAACTCCGCATACCACTCGTGGGCCATGACGTAGCTCGACTTGAGCTCGAGCGCGCGCTTGAATCCCCGCTCCGCCGCCGACCAGTCGAGATCCCCCAGCCACCGGGCATACGCCAGCGAGGTGTGAGCCTCGGCGAGCGAGTCGTCCATCTCGAGGGCCTTCAGGGCCATGGCCTTCGCCTGGGCGAGGTACTCGACCGGCGGCTTGGAGCTGAACCCGATGCTCAGCAGCTCGTAGGCATCCGCCAGGCCGGCATAGGCGGCGGCGTAGTTCGGATCTTTGGCGATCGCGTCGTGGAAGAACCCCATGCCCTTCTTGACGTTCTCCTCGGACCACTTGTTCGCGTGGTAGCGGCCCAGAAGGCACAGATTGTAGGCCTCCGCGTCCTCGGTCGGCTTGGCCTCGAGCCGCTTCTTTTCCTCGGGAGAGAGGGCCGCCGCCAACGCCCCAGTGATCTGCTGCGCCACCTCGCTCTGCACCTCGAACACGTCGCTGAGCTGGCGGTCGAAGGTGTCGCCCCAGAGGTGCTTCTCGGTGCGGGGGTCGAGCAGGTGCACCACAATCCGCACCCGCGCGCCCGCCCGCCGCACGCTGCCCTCGAGGATCGAGTTCACGCCCAGCTCTTCGGCAATCGTGGTGATCTTCTTGGTGGTCTTCTTGTACTGCATGGAGGAGGTGCGGGAGATTACCTTGAGCGCGCTGACTTTCGAGAGCTGGGCGATGATGTCGTCCGTGATGCCGTCGCTGAAATACTCGTTCTCGGGGTCCGTGCTCAGGTTCTCGAACGGAAGCACTGCGACCGACTTGGCGGCGGCCACCTCCTGTGCCATCGCCTGCTGCACCATCGCCTGCGCGGCCCCCACCGCGATGGCCACCGTCGCCGGCGTGCCGAGCGCCTCGGCGAATTCGGCCGCCGTCGAATAGCGGTCCGCCGGCAGCGTGGACATGGCCTTCCGCACGGCCGCGTCGACCGCCTCCGGCACCAGCTCGCGGGCTGCCCGCGGCGAGGGCATCGGCGAACTCAGGCGGTTGGCGATCACCGCCAGCAGCGAGGTGCCGCGGAACGGCGGCTCCCCCACCAGCATCTCGTAGAGCACGGCGCCCAGGCTGTAGATGTCGCTGCGCCCGTCCAGCTCGAGCCCCTCCACCTGCTCCGGGCTCATGTAGCTCGGCGTGCCCACGATGTGCCCGGTCGAGGTATCGCCGCTGCCGATCGCGCGGGCGATCCCGAAATCCGCCACCAGTGCGTGGCCGGCCTCGAGCAGGATGTTGGCGGGTTTGATGTCG
>DASSYY010000278.1:0-7556 GCA_035703025.1 Gemmatimonadales bacterium
GGTTTTCGACCCCCTCATCGCCGGGTCCCTTCGCCCCGGGCGCCACCTGCCGGTTCCGCACCTCGCCGTAGCTGACCGCCTTGAGGGTCTCGCTGGTGAATCCGCCGGCAGTCGCGAGGTACTCCTTGACCGCATCTGCCCGGCGCTGGCCGAGGCGCTGGTTGTACGCGGCGCTTCCGGCCGGATCGGTGAATCCCTCGACGGTGACGAGCGCACCGGGGTAGTACTCCTTCACCACCGAGGCGAACCGGTCGAGCACCGGCCGGTCAGTCTCGCGGAGCTCGCTGCTCGCGAACTCGAAGTGAACGGGCACGTCGAACCTGAGCATGCCCTTCACCTTCTCCATGCTGACGTTGTACTCACTCCGAAACGCCTGCAGCTCCTGCTCGAGCGCGTCGAGCCGGCGCGCGTGGTCGGCGACGGCCTGGTTGGTGGAGTCGACCCGGCTGCCGACCTGCCGGTCACCGGCCTGCATCTCTTCGCGGAGCTTGGCGACTTCCGCCGTGTACTCGTCACGCCTGACCTTCGCGGCGCACCCGCTCAGTCCGAGCAGCAGGCCGACCGCCCCGAGCGCGGTAGCCACCTGCACGCCGCGATGCCCTGTACCCATCCGGACCTCCCGCTGGAATGATGACCGTGAGAATGCAGACGCCCGAGACCAGCGCCCATCTCAACGTCGAGGCCCACACCACCCCGCGGCTGTGATCCAGATCACACGCCCTATTGAACGGCCAGAACCTCGACATCGAAGACCAGCGTCGAGCCGGGAGGAATGTCGGGCGGGGCACCGGCCTCCCCGTACGCCATCTGCGGGGGCAGGACGAGCTTGCGGCGCCCGCCCACTCGCATCCCCTTCACGCCTTCGTCCCACCCCGTGATGACCTGCCCGGCGCCCAGGGTGAACGCGAACGGCTCGCCGCGATCGCGGCTGCTGTCGAACTTCTTCCCGTTGGGGAGCCAGCCCGTGTAGTGCACGCGCACGGTGCGGCCGGGCTCGGCGACGTCGCCCTGGCCGACGGCCACGTCGGTGTACCAGAGACCCGAGGGCGCCTTCGTCATCGCAGTGGTATCCACGCCCAGCGCGGCGCTGAACCCGCCGGCCTTTGCGTCACCTCTCGGGCCGCAGGCGGCCGCAAGCGCGATCCAGGGGAGAAGAGCGAGACGATGCATGCGGACTCCGCGGGTGGAAGGGAGGAGAGGGCTATCAACGACAAGGCCGACCCGAAGGTCGGCCTCGCAGGAATCGGGACGGCGGGATTTGAACCCGCGACCCCTGCAACCCCATTGCAGTGCGCTACCGGACTGCGCTACGTCCCGTTTGTGCGAGGCGGAAGTCTAGCCGTCGGCCTGCGCAGGGGGAAGGGGCGCGGTGACCGATTCTCGGCCAAGGCGTTCCACGGCCCGGCACCGCGATTGGGAGATCCTCCCGGCCGGGCGCTGTCGGCGGCACGCGCTCCGGGTGACCGGCCCCACCTCATCTCTCCCCGTCTCCCTCCGATACTTAGGAGGCCCCCGGACCGTGGCTTCCAGGTTGGGCCCGGCATTTGCGCAGTCGAGGTGTGCTTCGCAGGCCACCCACGCTGGAACGAAGGAGACCGAGATGAGCCTGGATGACGGGCGGCCCTGGGAGGACGGTAGTGGAGACCTCCCGTGGGACACGCCGGACGAGGCATGGGAGCCCGCCGATGCCGAGGCGTGGCGAGGGGATCTCCACTTGGGCGAATGGCCGGAGAATCTCGCCGGCCCGGAGTACTGGCTCTACAAGAAGCAGCAGGGCGATGAGTAGCCGCGCCCGTTGCCGAGCGTCGTGAGCGGGGCCGGAATCCCTCCGGCCCCGCCTCATTTCCCACCCCTGAACGAATCCCGAAGCCACCTCGCCGTAACCCCTTGCCGCAGGGTCACATACGGACCTGTTGACAGGGTGTAAGTTATTGTTAAATTGAGTGTTACGTTGAGTCGACCGGAGTATCTGCCCGCTTGCCTCAGGCCCTTCGCCCACGGAAGCCGCGCCGTCATCCCCGATTCAGCGATGCCAACGATCCCGCCACCTGCGGGGTCGCCCAGACCCGGAGGGGCTGCCCGTCGGCGGTCCCATGCACAGGAGAGTGAGACGATGTCGGACACGATGCCGCATCCCGATGAGGTGGTGGCTCCCGCCCCGCAGCCCTGGGATCCGTTTCAGTTGATGGACCGGTTGGATGAAGAGGCGCTCCGCAAGGAGCTCGAAGGGGTCGCCGGCACGGAGTTGGTCTACGTGGTGAAGGAGGGCGGCCAGGAAGTCGTCGGTCTCTCCAAGACCGGCGTCGACGAATGCTGCCTGGCGCTGGTGGCCCAGGGCCAGGTGATCCGGGAGGAAGACCTGCAGTACGAGGTGGTCGGCGAAGGCGAGGACCGCGAGGCGCTCTTCAAGGTGAAGGCCGCGCGGTTCGCCGTCTCGCCCGCCGGCCAGGAGGTTCGGCTGGACCAGGTCATCGGCGTGAAGCGTCAGGCCCTGTTCTACGAGCCGGCACGACTCGACCTGGACGCGCGGGTGCCGAGCAAGAAATACAAGGGGCGCACCTACCGCCAGCTGCTGGCCACTGACGAGGGGCGCGACTACCTCGGCTGGATGGCCGAGAACTTCGCTGAGCCGGCCATCCGCGACTTCGTTCGCCGGATCCTGGCGGGCGAGGAGGTCACCACGCAGCGCGAGCGCCAGCTCAATCCCCACTGGTACGAAGCCGGCGCCATGAAGGCGGCCCGCAACGCGCGGTTCCGCCTGATTCCCGGCAACGTGCGCGCGCAGATCATCGCCACTGCACGGCAGGGAGGGCAGGCCCGCGTCGTCGAGGCCCAGCCCGGCGCGCTCCGTGGTGTCTCCAAGGCGGCCCCGGCCCAGCCCAGCGCGTCCGCCGCCGCCGCGCCCGTCCCCGCCGAACTGCCCGCCGAGATGGTGACGCGGCCCGGCCCGTACGCACCCACCGAGAAGCAGGTGGCGTTCTATCAGCGGCTCGCCGAATCGCCGGTGTTCACCGAGGAGGAGCGGCGCCGCTCGCTCGAGTGGCTGGCCAGCAAGGCTACGCGCCAGACCATCAAGGATCAGATCGACTGGCTCAAGCGCCAGGTGGAGACTCGCCGGGCAAGCCGGGGACAGTCGGCCGCCTGACGGCGCAGAAGGGGAAACCAGCGGGGGCATGCTTTCGGGCATGCCCCCGTTGGCGTTCTCGGTCGGCAGCATCGCGACCGTTGCCGCAGCCCCCGATGCTCCCCTGCCCCCCGCGGCCGTCGCCCTAGTGTATCTCCCGTAGCCTCCGGAGTTCGGGCACCCTGGCGGCGGTCACGGCGACGACCCCCAGCGTCGCGAGCCCGCCGAGCACCACGGACGGCACCGTGCCGAGCAGCCGCGCGGCGACGCCCGACTCGAAAGCCCCGATCTCGTTGGAGCTCCCGATGAAGATGGCGTTGACGGCCGAGACCCGCCCGAGCAGATGCTCGGGCGTGAGCACCTGAAGCAGGGTGCTGCGCACGACCACGCTCACCGTATCCACCATTCCGCTCACGACCAGGGCCGCGAGCGAGAGCGGGAAGCTGCGAGACAGACCGAACACGATCATCGCCACGCCGAAGAGCGCCACGTTGACCAGCAGGGTCCGGCCGGCCCGGCTGAGGGGTCGGCGGTGGGCCAGTGCCAGGGACATGACGACGGCGCCAGCGGCCGGCGCGGCGCGCAGCACGCCGAGCCCCTGCGGTCCGACGTGCAGGATCTGATCGGCGAAGACGGGCAGCAGCGCGGTGGCACCGCCGAAGAGCACCGAGAACAGGTCGAGCGCCAGGGCGCCGAGCACGACCGGTTGACCGCGCACGAACCGGACGCCGCTGCCCAGGCTCTCGAGCACGGATTCGTTCGTCGCCGCCCGGATCTTCGGGACGTGGTCGATGCGCGCGATCGCGACCAGAGCCGCCAGCATCAGCGCCACGTCGACCACGTACGCCGCGGTCGCAGTGCCGAACCCGTATATGAGCCCGCCGAGCGCGGGACCGAGCACGGCCGCGAGCTGCCACGTGGAGCTCCGCCAGGTGACGGCGTTGGGATACAGCGGCCTCGGGACGACCTCCGCACTCAACGCCGTGCGGGCCGGCTGGAGGAAGCTGCGCGCGATCCCGCTGAGGAAGATGACGCCGTAGATCGGCCAGACACGGCCAGGGTGCACCAGTCCCGGCTGGAGCGTGAACCAGAGCAAGGCGGCTGAACAGCTCAGGAGCGCGGCGAGTGCGATCCGCGCGATGGTGAGCCGCCGGACGCGATCCGCCAGGTGCCCCGCCGGCAGCGCGAAGCCGATGAACGGCAGCGCCTCCGCAAGGCCGATGAGACCGAGCGACAGCGGATCCCGCGTGAGCGCATAGACCTGCCAGGAGACGACTACCGCCTGGAGCTGGGTCGCAATGTTCATCGTCAGCAGGCTGAGGATGAATCGGCGGAAGTTGGGGATCCGCAGCGAAGCGTACGGGTCGTGGCGGGCTCGGACGGCGTCCATGGGCGCCGGAAGATAATCTGGCCCTCGCCGGCCGATGCGTTTTGCGGCCGGCCGGAGATTTTGCGTCTCCCACCCGAACTGGGGTCCTCCAATGATCCCGTAAGTGCAAGTCAGGTAACGCGTTGCCTAGGCCACTCATACGGCCTGATTCGTGCGTGATAACGCGCGCGTATCCCCGACACATCGACTGCGCACTCCCAACGACGCCAGGCATGACGCGACTGCTGCTTCTCTGTCCGCTGGTCGGCCTGGCCGCCTGCGCGAGCCAGCTTCCGCCCGCCCCGACCGCAGCCCCCCTCTCGACCGCGATTCACGACTCGCTGGTGCCCGTCGTCGATCTGAGCACGCTCAGCCACGAGAGCTCGGTGGCCGACGCCGTCGTGCTCAACGATCTGGCCGCCGCCGCGCCCGACGAATCGATCGTCCCGGCCTTCGACGCCAGCGGCGTGCGCTGGGACATCGACGTGCACACCTACGCCACCCACCCGCGGGTGCGCTACTACCTCGACTACTTCCAGGGTCCGGCCCGCAGCCGGATGGAGGTCTTCCTCCGCCGGAGCGCCCGCTTCGAGCCGATGATCCGGGCCCGCTTTCGCGACGAGGGACTCCCGGGCGACCTGGGCTACCTGGCGCTGATCGAGAGCGGGTACTCGAGCGAGGCCGTGAGCCGGGCCTACGCCGTGGGGATGTGGCAGTTCATGCGCGGCACCGGTAAGGGGTACGGCCTCCGGGTCGACTCCTGGGTCGACGAGCGGCGCGATCCGGTCAAGGCCACCGTGGCCGCCGCCCGCCACCTGCGGGACCTGCGCGAGCGCTTCGGGTCGCTCTACCTGGCCGCCGCCGCCTACAACGCCGGCGCCGGCAAGGTCTCCCGCAGCCTCGGCAAGCTCGAGTGGGACTCGCCCACGGAATCCGTCGCCGAGCCCGTCGATCCGACCGCGGAGATCGTCGACGCGGCCACGGCGGACACGACCGACGAAGGCGTGGAGGCGGCCGAGGATTCCGTCGCCACGCTCGCCGAGGCGGACGACGCCACCGGGGACGACACCGAGACCGAGGCGGCGGCGGATCCCGCCGGCATCACCAGCGACGCCGCGTTCTTCCGGCTGGCCTCGAACGACCTGCTGGCGGCCGAGACCCAGGACTACGTGCCGAAGCTCATCGCCGCCGCGCTGATCGCGAAGGCACCCGCCCACTACGGCTTCGACGTGCCGGCGCCCGCGCCGTTCGCCTACGACTCCCTGGTGGTCGACGACGCGACCGGCCTCGACGTGGTGGCCCGGCTCGCCGGGGCGACCGTGCTCGAGCTCCGGGAGCTCAACCCGCAGTACCTGCGTCTGGTGACGCCACCCCGGTCGACCATGGTGATCCGACTGCCGGTCGGTACCGGCCCGATGGTGGCCGAGCGCTACGCCGAGCTGAGCCCCAAGGCGCGCGTGCACTACCTGACCCACGTCGCCGGACGGCGCGAGCGGCTGAGCGCGATCGCCGCGCGGTATCACCTGCCCATGCGCGAGATCCAGGTCGCCAATCCCAAGCTCAAGGGAACGCGGCCGACGAAGGGCACTCGCCTCGTCATTCCCGCGGCCGCGGTACCGTCCGCGCTCGCCATGAAGGCCACCGGGACCGTCGGCGGCGGACGCGCGCTCCGGGGCGCCCGGACGCTGCACCGCGTGCGCCGCGGTGAGACACTCACCGGCATCGCCCGGCGGTATCGGGTGACGGTCCGGTCGCTCCGTCGCGTGAACGCGCTCAGCAGCGATCACGCGCTTCGTGCCGGGATGCGCATCCGCATCCCCGGCTGACCTTCACCCTTCACCGTCCAGACGACGAGACTCCCGTGTCCGCCGACAGCGCCCCCGCGCACCCTTCCGTCGCTCCCGCGGCCCCACCGGCCGCACCGCTGTCCGAGCGCGCCGCCGCCGCGGTGCTCGGATCCATGCTGTTCCTGATCGTGGCCCTCACCCTGTTGCTGGTGCAGAGCACGCTGGTCGAGCCCGCGAGCGCGGCCCAGCCGCCGCTCGCGGCCGAGGCGTCGTTCGCCGGCGACGGCGGGAGCCTGGCACACCGGTGACGCTCCGGCGGACACCGTGCCTCGCGGGACTCGCCGCGCTCGCGCTCGCCGCGGGCGCGGCGACGCGCGTCGTGCCGTCGACCGCGCCGGACGCGGCGGCCGGATACGAGGTGCGTCCCGCCACGGCTCCGCGCTCGGCCCCCGACGACACGCTGCGCGCGCGACTCGCCGACACGCGACGCCGCGCGCATCCCAGCCGGACGATGCTGGGCTCACTCATCGTCGGCTACTTCTCGGCTCGCGGACTGCCGCCCATGCCGGGCGCGCTCGCGATCACCGACACCGGCCTGGTCTTCCGCTCCGTCGACGGGCGATTCACGACGACGCTGCCCGTCGTGGGGCCGGTGCGCGAGTCGCCCGAGGGCCGGTGGCGAGCCTCGGCGGTCTCGCTTGCCTACGTCGACCAGGCCCTTGGGCGCGACTCCTACCTGTTTCGGGTGGACGGGGGCGTGTTCGAGACAGATGCCCCCGGAGCGCTGATGGATGTGGCGGCGCATCCTTCGTGGCTCGACAGCCTGGGATCGCGCGAGTGGACCGTGGACCGGGTCTTGGTGGACGACCGGGACCAGGACGCGGTTCGCGGCCTGCTCGCTACGCTGACGGCGAGCCCGTACGCCGACTCGCTCTACCAGCTGTTCGGGCGGCCGGAGCGGCCGGCGGGGGTGGTGGGTGAACGCGGGCGCGCGGCCGGCCGCCTGGGAGAATACGTCGCCTCGCGCGACTCGCTCGCGCTCGACCCCGGACGGATGGGCAGCGACCTCCAGCTCCGGCATACGCTCGCCCATGAGCTTGCCCACCGCTGGCAGGCGCATGCAGGCGCGCAGCTCGCGGCGCTGTGGCAGGGCATCCCCGCCATCCGCGATCCCAAACGCTACGGGTACGACAACACCGCCGAGCACCAGGCCGAGGCAGCGGCGTTCGCCGTCCATTTTCTGCTCGGCACGGCCGCGGCTCGGGACCCGGACGGC
>DASSYY010000391.1:0-4015 GCA_035703025.1 Gemmatimonadales bacterium
AACTGGCGCCTCAGTTTCACGTGGGCGAGCGATTCGCTCAGCGCGCGGGCGGCCATCCCGCAGGCCGCGGCGGCCACTGTCGGCCGCAACCGGTCGAGCGCCGCGAGGCCGAGGCCGTAGCCGCGTCCCTCGGCGCCGAGCATCGCTTCCGCCGGTACCCGGCAATCCTGGAAGGTGATCTCGCCGAGCGGATGCGGCGCGCTCAGCACCTGCGGGCCCGCGAAGCGGAGTCCGGGCGCATCCGCGGGCACCAGAAAGGCACTGATCCCCTTTGAGCCCTTGGCCCGGTCGGTGGATGCGAACACGATATAGAGGTCGGCGATGCCCGCGTTGGAGATCAGGGTCTTGGTCCCGTTGAGGGCGAACCCCGATCCCTCGCGTCGGGCCGCGGTGGCGATGGCGGCCACGTCCGACCCGGCCTCGGGTTCGGTCATCGCGAACGCGGTCATCACCTTGCCTTCGGCGATCGGCCCGAGCCAGCGCTGCTTCTGCGCCGGCGACCCGCCCAGCAGAATCGGCGTCGTGCCCAGCCCCTGCAGCGCGAACACCGCGTCGGCAAGCGGCGACGCCTCTCCCAGCGCCTCCCGCATCAGACAGCAGCCGCGGAGATCCAGGTCGAGGATCGGCTGGAGCCAGCCCCCGGCCCCGAGCAGCCCGAGGAGGGCTCGTGCCTCAGTCCGGGCGCCGGCGTCATCGGCCGGCTGGGATCGCCGGGCGATCTCCTCCATCGCAAAGCGCTCGGCTCGCTCGGCGAGCTGCCCGTGCCGAGGCTCGAGGAAGGTGCGGATCAGTCGGATGTCAGGCATGGCCTACTCGAAGCTCGGGTCGCGCTTGGCGCGAAACGCCTCGTAGGCTTCCCGGAAGTTGGGATGCTGCATGCAGTCGGCCTGGGCCCGGGCCTCCCACTCGATGGCGGTGACCAGGTCCATGGCGGCTTCCTCGTTGAGCGCCTGCTTGGTGACGCCCAGGGCCACGGATGGGCCCCGCGCCAGGCGGGTCGCGACATCGGTCGCCTCCAGCATCAGTCGCTCTGCCGACACGACGCGGTTGTAGAGCCCGATCTGGCCGGCGCGCTCGGCTGAGATGAAGTCCCCCAGCATGAGGAGCTCGCTCGCGTGCGCCAGGCCGACGATCCGGGGCAGCAGCCAGGCCGCGCCCATGTCGGCGCCGGTCAGACCCACCCGCGAGAACAGAAAGGCGATCTTGGCGCTCTCCGCGGCGATCCGGATGTCGCTCGCCGCCGCGATCACCGCCCCCGCGCCGGCCACCGTCCCGTTGAGCGCCGCCACCACCGGGCGCCGGCATTGGCGGATGGAAAGGATGAGATCGCCGGTCAGCCGGGTGAACTCGAGCAGGCCCGCGGCATCTCTCGAGAACAGCGCGCCGATGATGTCCTCAACGTCGCCGCCGGTGCAGAAGGCCCGGCCGGTGCCGGTGATGATGACCGCGCGGACGCCGGGCTCGGTGTCCAGTGCGCGGAAGGCGTCCCGGAGCTCGGTGTAGACCTCGAAGGTGAGTGCGTTGAGCCGCTCGGGCCGGTTGAGGGTGATGGTCGCGACGGCGGTCGCGGGGTCGACGGCATACAGGAAGGACCGAGGCTTCATCGACATCTCACAGGTTGCCCTTGTGCTGCGCACCATCGACGACGATGCAGGCGCCCGTCACCCAGCTTGCGCGCGCCGACACCAGGAAGGCGACGACGTCGGCGACTTCTTCCGGGGTCCCCATCCGCCCCCACGGAATCGTCTTGAGGATTGCGCCGTAGAAATCCGGATTGTTCCGTTTCGCGTCCGCCCAGAGGCCGCCGGGAAATTCGATGGAGCCCGGCGCCACGGCGTTGACCCGGATCCTCTGTGGGGCGAGTGCCAGGGCGAGCGACTTGGCGTGGCTCACCAGGGCCGCCTTGGCCGCTCCGTAGGCCGGCGGGAAGCCGGTCGCCTCCAGGCCCGCGATCGACGAGATGTGGACGATCGCCCCTCCGCCACCCGTGGTCATCCACGGAGTGACCTTCCAGCCGGCCCGCACGGCGGCCATGAGGTCTACGTTCAGCGTCGATTGCCATGTGGCTGGATCATCGGCGAAGCCGATGCCGCTCGGGTTGTTGACCAGGATGTCCGCTCTCCCGAGGCTCACGTGAGCCGCGTCGAGAAAGCCGTCGAGCGACTGCGGGTCTCCGACGTCACACACTGCCGCGTAGACGGGGACGGAGCGGTTGCGGAGCTCGGATTCGGTCTCACGCAGGGCCGGCTCGCCGCGAGCACAGATGGCGACGCCGGCACCCTCTTCCGCCAGCCGCAGCGCGATCGATCGGCCAATGCCCTTGCTCCCCCCGGTGACGATGGCGCACTTTCCGCGCAGGCCCAGGTCCATACACCCTCCTGCTATTGTCCCAGCACCGCCGTCGCCTCGATCTCCACCAGCGCCTGCGGGTCCACCAGCGACGTCACTTCGACCAGTGCCATGGCCGGAAAGTGCGTTCCCATTCGGCGCCGGTACACCTCGCCCAGCGGTTTGAGGCTGCCACGGTACTCCGACATGTCGGTGACGTAGATCGTGAATCTTCCGATGTCCTCCACCCTGCCGCCTGCCTGGCGGACGACGGCCAGCACGTTGCCCAGCGCCCGGTCGAACTGGGCCACGAAGTCGGCGGCCGGCACCTGGCCCGACCCGTCGCGGGCGGTCTGCCCCGCGATGAACAACACCCTGCCTCCGGCTTGAGCCAGCATCCCGTTGTTCCAGCCGCGGGGCGCGCCGAGCTCCTCCGGATTGATGATTGCGAGGCGGCTGCTCATCGGGTCCCTCCCGTCCAGCACCAGAGTCTGTCCGTTTGGCGGCTGACCTGCGCCGTCGGCCGCGAGTGCCAGCACCGCCGCCGCGACTTCCTCCGGCGGGATCAGCCGGTCTTGAGCCGACGAGGCGAGCGCCGCCGCCAGCGCCTCCTCCCGGGTGCGGCCGGTCTTGGCCACGATCCGCTCGAGGGTCTCGGCCGTCATCTCGGTATCCACGAAGCCGGGGCATACCGCGTTCACCGTGACGCCGGTGCCCGCGACCTCCGCCGCCGCCGAGCGGGTGAGGCCGACCAGCGCGTGCTTGGCCGCGGAGTAAGCCGCGAGATACTTGCCGCCGCTCAGGCCCGCGGTCGAGGCCACGTTCACCACGCGCCCCCACTTTCGCTCGAGCATCCCGGGCAGGAAGGCCCGGGTACAGAGGAAGGCGCCGGTGGCGTTGACCGCCATGAGCCGGTTCCACTCCTCGAGCGAGGTCCGGACGACCGGCATCGAGGCGGCGGCGCCGGCGTTGTTCACCAGCACGGCGACCGGCCCCAGCTCGGCGGCTTCGCGCGCGAGACCCTGCACGCTCGCCTCGCTGGTCACGTCGCAGACCACCGCCTTGGCCTGGCGGCCCGCCGCCACCAGTTCGGCGGCCTGCCGCTCGATCTGCTCCCTGCTCCGGGCGGCGACCACGACCCGGAGGCCGGCGTCCGCCAGTGCTCGGGCGGTCGCGGCACCGATGCCCCGGCCCGCGCCGGTCACCACCGCTACGCGACCTGCGAGGGCGTTCAAGTCGCCTGCCCGGACCGGGGGCCCAGCTCGGCCTGGACGGCGTCGTCCAGAATCGCGCCCAGGATATCGATGGTGGCCCGGCCCTCATCGGCCGTCGCCTGCGCCGGAAACCCGAAGTAGGCCCGGGCGCCGCCCGCCTCTTCGAAGCTTCGCTTGCCGTCACGGATGGCACGGGAGAGCGACGCGGGATTGGGGGGCAGCGCGGCCCGCATGGCGTCGTGCACCAGGTCCGGGCGCTCGGCCAGCACGATCGAAGTCTCGAACCGGCCGGCGTGGCAGGCCCCGCTCCGGAACTCGTCGCTCAGCCGGAGCGCCCACGGCTTGGAGGCGAGATTGGGAAACGCCACCACCGGCCCGCCGTCGCGCTGAATCCCGCGCACGGCCGCGTCGAGCGACGCGAGGTGTCCGGGATCGAGGTGCGCGTTGGCGATCGCCAGCACCTCCAATCCATG
>DASSYY010000070.1:0-3762 GCA_035703025.1 Gemmatimonadales bacterium
CTCCGTCCTGCAGCGACCCTGACCCTTCGATTCGTGCACCTGCCTCTATCCTGCGCCTCCTGGCGACCGCGTCTCGCCGCTGCGGCGGTGCTTCTGGCCCTCGTCCAGGCCTCACCGTCCCTCGCGCAGACGGTGCAGGGACGCGTGCTCCAGCGACCAGAGGAGTCGCCGGTGTCCGGCGCCCTCGTGGTCCTGCTGGATAGCGCGGGACGGGATGTGGCGCGCGCCGCCACCAGCGCCTCCGGCGGCTATACCCTCGCCGCTCCGGCGGCTGGTCGGTATCGGGTCGCCGTGCGCCAGATCGGATGGCAGGCCTGGACGTCGCCCCCCGTCGAGCTGGCGGCAGGCGAGACTCGGTCCCTCGTGCTTCGCGTCGAGACCGAGGTGTACGCGCTCCCCGCGATCACCGTGGAAGCTCGCCGGCCGCGCTGCGGCATCCGCCTGGGTGACGATGCCGTCGTGAGCCGCCTGTTGGAGGTGGCCCAGACCGCGCTCGCGCTCGCGCAGGCGGCGGCGGACGACGGCGCGATTGCCTTCTCGAGCGAGTGGTACCTGGCGCGCTACTCGCCGAGCCTCGAGCTGGTGGACAGCAGCAGCGTGGGTGTCGGGCGGCTCGCGCGCTGGCCCATCCAGAGCGCTCTGCCCGATACGCTCGAGCGCTGGGGCTTCGTGCGGACCGACGGGCCGGGCCAGGATTGGACCGACGTCGGCTCGGCGCGCGGACCGGTGTACTACGGGCTGGACGCTCGGGCGCTCTTCAGCGACTGGTTCCTGACCTCGCACTGCTTCCGGGTCGAGGAGAAGGAGGGCGGGGAGCTGCGGGTGCGATTCGAGCCGTCGCGGCACCAGGGACGGGCGGACGTGGCCGGGATGGTGGTGCTGGATCGGGGCTCGCTGGAGCTCCGTCGCATCGAGTTCGCCTACGTGAACCTGCCGCGCTGGGTCCCGCGGGACCGCGCCGGCGGCGAGGTGCGCCTGCGCCGGCTCAAGAGCGGGGCCTGGGTGCCGTACGCCTGGCGGGTGCGCGCCCCGGTACCGCGCCTTGCGGTCGGGCGGGCACAGCCGAAGCTGGATGCCTGGGTGGAGACCGGCGGGTGGGTTCGCTCGGTGCGGGGAGCTGCGGGCCGGGTGGACAGCGCGATGACCAGGGAGGTGCTGGGCCGGTGATCGAGCCCGTTCCCCTCTCCCGTCGCGTGACGGCGGCCGCCCTCGCGGCGGTCGGCTGGCTCGCGCTCGCGCTCCAGCTCTGGATCATGCTGCGGAACGCCGCCGTGGCCGGCACGAGCCTGCTCGGCGCCGTGGGATCCTTCCTCTCGTTCTTCACCGTCCTTACCAATCTCCTCGTGGCCCTGGGACTCACTGCCACGATCCCCGCCGCATCCCCGCGCGGGCTCGGGCGCCTGGCGGCGCCTCCCGGCGCTGCGGCGCTCGCCGGATATATCACGGTCGTCGGCGTGGTCTACCACCTCGTCCTGCGCCAGTTGTGGAATCCGAGAGGAGCGCAGCTCGTGGCCGACGTCCTGCTGCACACGGTCATGCCACTGGGATACGTGCTCTACTGGGTCGCGTTCGTGCCCAAGGGCCGGCTCGGCTGGAGTGACGTGTGGCCGGCGCTGGTGTTCCCGGCACTCTATACTCTGGCGAGCATGATCCGCGGCGCGCTCCTGCACGTCTACCCCTACCCGTTCATCGACGTCGGCGCGCTGGGCTATCCGGCGGTGCTGCGCAACGTGGTACTGCTCTTCGCCGGCTTCCTCGTGGTCAGCCTGGCGTACATCGCGATCGACCGCACCATGCGCGCCCAACCCATTCCCGGCCCGCGGAGGCAGACCTGACGAAGCGACTCCTGGCGCTCGCACTGAGCATTGCGGCCTGCGGCCGGTCGGAGCCCGCCGTCACCGGCACCGCGACCTATGCCTCCGACTCCGCGCTCCCCGCCGGCGCCGTGCTCGAGGCCACGCTGCTCGAGCTGGCGGAGCCGGGAACGCCCGGCAGGGTCATAGGGTCGGCGCTCGTCGGCGGGCCGGGGCCGTCGCCGATCCGCTTTCGCATCCTGTTCGATCCGGCGCAGATCGATACCGCCCGGCGATATGGCGTCCGTGCGCGCCTGCTCGCGGCTCGGAGCGTGCTGTACCTGACCGACGGCGAGCCGCCCGCGGTGCTCACGCACGGCCACGGCCGCGAGGCCGCGATCTCGCTGGTCCCTGCCGCCGTCACGCTACAGCTGCCGGCGAGCTTCACCGGCAGCCTCCCGTGCGACGGGTGCGTCGCGGTGCGCTACCAGATCGACCTGCTGCCCGACTCGGTCTTCTACTTGCGCGCGGTTCGCCGGCAGGCCGCTGACAGCACCGTGCGCGACGACATCGGTCGGTGGACGCTCGACGCCGGCGGGGCGCGCCTGACGCTCCATGGCGGCAAGGTCGAGAGCTTCGCACCGTTCGGCGCCAGCGTCCTTCGGCAGGTCGACTCAGCCGGACGACCAGTCGTGTCGGGACCGGAGCACGATCTCTTGCGGAACAGCGCGCTCGCCCCGCTCGAGCCGGTGCTGGAGCTTCGCGGGCTGTATCGGGAGGGAGCGGCGGGTGCGCTGTTCGCCGACTGCCGGACCGGCCGGCCGCTGCCGGTCGTGGCGGGCGGTGCGCGGGCGGCGCTCGAGGCCGCGTACCGCCGGGCCCGCGCCGGGCCGGATGCGGATGTCCTCGTGCGGTTCGACGGCCGCATCGTGCGGACCGGCGCATCGCGCGCGTCCGCGGTCGTGGTCGTCCGGTTCCTCGGGGCTTCGCGCGCGGAGGGGTGCTAGCTTTCGTCGGATGCAATCCCGGCTGAGCGGAGCGACGTGACCACGGCGGTACTCGAATCGGAACGGGTCGGGGCCGAGCGGTGGATCATCCTGCTCGGCCTCATCACGGCGGCCATCATGGAGGTGCTGGACACCACCATCGTCAACGTGGCCCTCCCGCAGATGGCCGGCAACCTCGGCGCCACACAGCAGGAGATCAGCTGGGTCAGCACCGGCTACATCCTCTCCAACGTGGTCGTGCTGCCGATGACCGCGTTCTTCACCGAGCGCTTCGGCCGGCGGCGGTACCTCACGGCCTCGATCATCCTCTTCGCCGTCGCCTCGTTCCTCTGCGGCACCTCGCACTCGCTGGAGGAGCTGGTGCTCTGGCGCATCGTTCAGGGCGCGGGTGGCGCCGCGCTCCTCTCCACCGCCCAGGCCACGATCCGCCAGATCTTTCCCCGCGACCAGCAGGGACTGGTGCAGGCGGTGTTCCTGCTGGGCATCATCGTGGCGCCGACGCTCGGCCCTACGCTGGGCGGCTGGATCACCGACAACTACACCTGGAACTGGTGCTTCTTCATCAACGTCCCCATCGCGGTCGTGTCTACCTTCCTCGTCACGACCTTCCTGCACGACCCGCCGGGCCAGACCCGGCGAAGCGGCGGCGTGGACTGGCCCGGCATCACCCTCCTCACCGTCGGCCTCGGGGCGCTGCAGTACGTGCTCGAGGAGGGCAACGCGGATGACTGGTTCAACGACCGGTGGATCCTGCGTCTGGCCATCCTCGCCGCCGTTTGCCTGCTGTCCATGGTCTGGTGGGAGCTCACGCCCAGGAACCCCCATCCGGTGGTCAATTTCCGCGTGCTGAAGAACCGCCAGCTCGCGGCGTCGATCTTCCTGTTCGTGGCGCTCGGCTTCGGCCTCTACGGCGGGGTCTTCATCTTCCCGCTGTTCACCCAGACCCTGCTGCACTTCACCCC
>DASSYY010000006.1:0-5204 GCA_035703025.1 Gemmatimonadales bacterium
GCGCTCCTGAGCGCGGCCGCGGAGTGGTGCCGCGCCCGGGGGCACGACGTGCTCCGGGGCCCCGCGTCGTTCTCCGTCAACGACGAGTGCGGCCTCTTGGTCGACGGGTTCGAGACCCCGCCCACGCTCATGATGCCGCACAACCCGCGGTACTACGTCACCCTGCTCGAACGTGCCGGGTTCGCCAAGGCCAAGGATCTCTGGGTGTACGAGGGGGGGAGCGAGGAGCGCTACATCCCCGTGCCGGAGCGGCTGGCGCGCGGCACCGAGCTGATCCGCCAGCGCATGGGCATCACGATCCGGCCGCTCGACATGAAGAACTTCGAGGGGGAGGTCGAGCGCATCAAGGAGCTGTACAACGCGGCGTGGGAGAAGAACTGGGGCTTCGTCCCCATGACCGATCACGAGATCGATCACCTCGCCGAACAGTTCAAGCCGGTGGTCATCCCGGAGCTGGTGCCGATCGCGGAAAAGGACGGCAAGGTCATCGGATTCGGGATCACCCTGCCCGACCTCAACGTCGTCTTCCGGCCGAACCGCTCGGGCCGCATGTTCCCGATGATCCTCAAGCTCCTCTGGGCGCTCAAGACCCGGAGGATCCGCCGCGCGCGCATCCTGCTCCTCGGCGTGCTCCCCGAGTACCGCGGCAAGGGCGTCGATGCGATGCTCTATCACTGGATCTGGACCAAGTCCGGCGAGCGCGGGATCTACTGGGGCGAGGCGGGCTGGATCCTGGAAGACAACCCGGCCATGAACGCCGGGCTCGAGAAGATGACCTTCAAGGTCTACAAGACCTACCGTCTCTACGACCGGACGATATGAAAACGCTGGTCACCGGGGCCACGGGCTTCGTCGGCAGCCACCTCGCCGAAGCCCTCCGCCGCCGCGGCGACGAAGTGACGGCGCTGGCGCGCTCGGCGGGCAAGGCCGCCGCGCTCGGGCCGCTCGGCGTGCGCGTGGTGGCCGGCGACCTGCACGACCGCGCGGCGCTGCTGCGGGCGGTCGAGGGCCAGGACGTGGTCTACCACGTGGCGGGGGTCGTAGCCGCGCGAAGCGCGGCTGATTTCCTGGCCGCCAACCGCGATGGAACGCGGAACCTGGCCGAGGCGGCTGAACAGGTGGGAGTGGGCCGGTTCGTACTCGTCTCGTCGATGGCCGCGGCCGGCCCCGCCGGCAAGGGCCGCCCGCTTCGCGGCGACGAGCCTCCCAACCCCGTCACGCACTACGGCCGGAGCAAGCTCGCTGCCGAGGCGGTGGTGACGGCGAGCCGCCTCCTCTGGACGATCCTGCGCCCGCCGATGGTCTACGGCCCCCGCGACCAGGAAGTGCTCAAGGTCTTCCGGCTCGTGCGCCTCGGGCTGGCGCCGGTGCTGGGAGACGGGACCCAGGAGCTCTCCGCCGTCCACGGCGCCGACCTCGCCGATGCGCTGGTGGCCGTCGGCTCGGCCGAGGCGGCCGTGAGGCGCACCTATTTCCCCTGCCACCCCGAAGTCTTCACCGGCGCCGAGATGGCGCGCGCCGTCGGTCGGGCCATGGGCAAGCGGCCCGCGGTCATCCGGGTGCCCGCCGCGATCGGCCGCGGCGTGCTGACGCTCACGGAGGCCGCGGCGCGGCTGGCGGGACAGACCACCATCCTCACCGCCGACAAGGCCAACGAGTTCTTCCAGCCGGCGTGGACCGGCGACCCGGAGCCGCTGTCGCGCGACACCGGCTGGCGCGCCACCCGCAACCTGGAGACCGGGCTGGCGGAGACCTACGCGTGGTATCGGACGGCAGGATGGCTGTAGCCGTCCGGCCCGGCGTCCCGGTGGGGGTGCCCGCCCGGCTGCTGCCGGTGGACGCGGTCCTGCTGGGCTACCTGGCGATCGTGTCGGCCGTGGCCGTCCATCGGGCCGCGGCGCGCCCGGCATGCTGGTGGGTGGTGGTGGCGAACGCCATGACCGCCGTGCTCATCGTGCTGCTCGCGCGCCCGGGGCTTGGACGGGTAGGCCGGACGCTGCGCGAGATCTATCCGCTGCTGCTGCTGGTGGGCCTGTACGGGCAGCTCGATCTGCTCAACGCAGGCGGAGTCCGGGTCCACGACGGACTGGTGCAGCGCTGGGAGCTCGGACTCTTCGGAACCCAGGTGAGCCGTTCGTGGTGGCATGCGGCGCCGAGCGCGCTCTGGTCGGCCGTGCTGCACGCGGCGTATTTCTCGTACTACTTCATCGTCTCGATCCCCGCGTTCTACTTCCTCATCAAGGGCGACCTGGCGGCCGTGCGCCGCTTCGTGCTGGCGGTGATGGTGACGTTCGTCGCCTGCTACCTCGCCTTCATCTTCTTTCCGGTGGCGGGCCCGTACTACATGTTCCCGCGTCCGACGGCATGGTTCCTCGACAACCTGCCGGCCCGCCTGGTGTATGCCACGCTCGCCCAGGGGAGCTCGTATGGGGCCGCCTTTCCGAGCTCGCACGTCGCGGCCACCGTGGCGGCCGCGCTCGCTGCCGCAAGCGGCTCGCGCCCGCTGGGGATGGTGCTGCTCGCACCCACGCTCCTGCTCACCATCGGGGTCGTGTACTGCCAGATGCACTACGCGGTGGATGCGCTGGCCGGGCTGGTGGTCGGCGTCGTGGTCGCGCTGGCCGTGGGGAAGCTCACGCCGGGCGAATCACCGGCCTGAGCACGCCGAAGGGGCCATGACCTGAATCATGGCCCCTTCGGTTTTGCTCCGCCTGACTCGGTGGAGCGACCTGCCCCTATTGCACCGAGATCTTGCCCTTCATCCCCAATGCGAGGTGCGGCAGGCAGTAGAACTTGTAGTCGCCCGTCGGCGCGCCGGCGAAGCTGACCTTGTAGACGGCGTCCTGCTCGGTGAGCAGCGGGCCCTCGAGCGGGGCCATCTGGTCGGGCATGGTCCCCTTCAGCACGTCAGCGCCACCGGCCGGGATGCTGTCGGCCCAGAACGACACGTTGTGCGGGCCGCCGCTCTTGTTGTGGAAGTTGACCACGTCGCCGGCCTTGATGGTGAGCTCGGCCGGATCGAACTTGTAGGTGCTGCCGTCGAGAACCATCATCACGTCATGGGTGCCACCACCACCGGCAGCCGGGGCGGCAGCGGGCGCAGCCGCGGGCTGCTCGGGGGTCGCCGTCGTCGATTGATCTTCAGCCTTCTTCTCGCCGCCGCAGGCCGCCAGAACGATGGCCAGCCCCGCCACCATGGAAGTCACACGCATCGCCGCTCTCGCCTCCGAAAACAGGGTAGGTCGCGCTCCTTGTGAACCCTTTCACAAGACCCCAAGTATATCGCGATACCCTCCGAATGGAAGTGGGAGCCCGGGGCCCGGAGCCCCTCCATTAGCTTATGCCGATCATGGACTCGAACGTTCCCCCCTGCCGCAGCCTTGGCCCCCAATGCAAGAGCCTGCGCGTCACGCTGCGCATCGGCGAGCTCGAGGAAGGGCCGACCAGCCTCGACCACGAGGCGACCTGGCTGCTCGGCCACACCGCCCGGATCGACTTCCTGGAGCTCTGGGAAGGCGAAGGCGACCTCTACGTGGACGCCGTGCTCCACGTGGGCTGCCGCTACCTTCACGAGGACGGCGGCCGGGCGACCTGCCGGGCCCACGGGTTCGAGGGGCCGGCGCCGCGCGGCGCACGCCGCGAGCCGCAGCCACTCCAGCTCGGCGGCGACCGGTTTGTAGTGGTCGAGGACTGCCGGAACGCGGTGCGGGACCTCCCGTTGCCGCCCCGCGCGCTGCCGGTGCTCGGGAACGGGACGGCCTCCGTGGGCGAGAACCCATGCGCAACCGCCGCCTGCCGGACCGCCGACAACACCCGCAAGGCCGCCTGCTGCCGTGACCTCCAGGTGGAGATCATGTGCACCCGCGCCCAGCACCGGCTCGAGGCGCTTGTGCGGTCCCGTCGCTCGCCGTATCTCTGCAAGATCGAGCGGGCCGGTGACTACTCGATCGAGGTCGAGATGATCTCCGCCTGCGGGTACCTGGGACCGGACGGCGTCGCCTGCAGCCTCCACGGCCGTCACCGCGCCGACGGCCGGACCGCCAAGCCCGATCTCTGCTTCGAATGGCCCCCCAAGAACCGGGGGCTGCACCCAGGCTGTGTCTTCGCCCCGCGCCGGCGGCGAACCGCGCTACGTTCCTAGTCGCAAATGTGCAAGGAATGGGAGGTTGGCCGTCCTTCAGGGCGATTCGGCCTCCCTGGCGTCCCGCGGAAGCCGTCTCTCCCCGGGGCACCCACGGAGGTTCGGTGACCGACGACCTCGAGCAGCTCTACCAAAGCACCTACACTGCCGTCGTGCGCTTTCTCTACCGCAAGTTATGGGACGCGGAGCGCGCGGAGGACCTGGCACAGGAGGTGTTCGTCCGGGCCTTGTCCCACCGGCCGGAGAAGCCCCGCGCCTGGGTCTTCGCAGTCGCGGCCAACCTGGCCCGGGACGAGGCCCGCGCCGCGATGCGGCGGAAGCGCCACCTCACCCTGCTCAAGGGTGATCCCATCGCCCAGCCGACGATGACGCCCGCGGCGGACGACACCGTGGAGCACGACGAGCAGATGGCGTCGGTTCAGGAGGCGCTCAACACGCTGACGCCCCGGGACCGGGAGATTCTGCTCCTGTGGGACGCCGGCCTGAGCTATCCGGAGATCGCCGCGCAGACGGGACTGGCCGTCGGCGCGGTGGGAACGACGCTGGCCCGTGCGCGCCGCCGCCTGGTGGATGCCCACGACCGGCAGCAGACCAGAACGGGGACCGATGCGGCACATTCCTGAGGACGAGCTCCACGCCTACCTCGACCAGGGGCTGAGCCGGACGCAGTGCGTCGAGATCGAGAGCCATCTCGCCGACTGCCCGTCCTGCCAGGCCATGCGCGACGGCATCGCCGCGCTCCGGGATCGAACCACGGCGCTGCTCTCCCGGCTCGCGCCCCCGCGCCACCACGTCCCTCCGGCGTTCGAGGGACTGCGCCGGCGGGCGGCGGAAGCCGCCTCGCAGCGCCGCCGGCGTCTGAGCATCCTCGCCTGGGCGGCCAGCCTGGTGGCGGCCGTGGGTCTCGGCTGGAGCGCCAGCTCGCTCATGCGCCCGTCCGCGCCGTCCCGGCCGGCCACGCCCATGGCCGCCTCGGCTCCAGTCCCTGCCCCGGCCCCTGCCTCGGCGGCCACCACTCCGCTCGCGATGGCGGGGCGGCCGAAGGCGGGGCCCCGCCCGGACA
>DASSYY010000101.1:0-3307 GCA_035703025.1 Gemmatimonadales bacterium
GACAAAACAGCGGGCGGGCAGTCATCGAGACTGTCCGCCCGCTGTTCGATCACCCGACCGCCTGCCCGCCCGACCGCCTGACCGCCCGACCAGTGCCGAAGGCGGGACTCGAACCCGCACGGGCTTGCGCCCACTGCGCCCTGAACGCAGCGCGTCTACCAGTTCCACCACTTCGGCGAGGGCGCAAAGCTACCGCGGTGCGAGGGCAGAATCAACCCGCGCGACCGATCGCCGCGCTCTTCGGGTTGACCCTCTGGAAGTGGTGGCCTATCCTTTGCTTAGGAATGCCCACGTGACCCGCGATCCTTCCCCGCCAGACGAGCGCAAGAAGAGCGTCGCCCGCAACCCCAAGGCGACCCACGACTACCACATCCTCGAGACGTGGGAGTGCGGCGTCGTGCTGACCGGGACCGAGGTGAAGTCGCTCCGAAACGGACAGGCGTCCATCAAGGAGGCCTATGCCCGGGTCCGGAACGGCGAGGTCTTTCTCGACGGCATGAACATCACCCCCTACGAGCAGGGCAACCGCTACAACCACGACCCCGTGCGCACCCGGAAGCTGCTCCTGCACCGGCGGGAGATCGAAAAGCTGATCGGAGCCGTGGAGCAGAAGGGCCTCACCCTGGTACCGCTGGAGCTCTACTTCAAGAACGGACGGGCGAAGGTGAAGATCGCCCTGGGCCGCGGCAAGAAGCTCCACGACAAGCGCGAGGATCTCAAGCGCCGCGCGGTCGAGCGCGAGACCGCGCGCGCGGTCTCCGTGCGGGGCCGCCGGTGATCGCGGGCCTGCTGCTCGCCGCGGCGCTCGCGGGCGTCGGCATCCCCCGCGAGATCACGATCGCGGGCCTCCGTGGCGAGGTCCGTGTGCCGGTTCGGCTCGACGGGGCCGGATTTCCGGTGGTCCCGGCCGCCCCGCTCGTCGCGGCGCTCGACGGCCAGGTCCGCCTCGACTCCACCGGCTGGGCCGAGGTGGTGGTCTCCCGGCAACCCTTCCGCTTCCTCGTCGGCGCGTCGCTCTATCAGTTCAGCAACCAGCTCCTCCCGCTCGCGGGGCCGGCCTCGCTGGTCCGCGACAGCCTGTTTCTCCCCTACCAGTTCGTCGCCGAGATCGTCCCCTATTACCTCGGCGACCGGTATCGCTGGGACGCGCGCGCGGCGCGGCTGGTCGAGCTGCGCGGGCGGACGACCACGCTCGCGGGCCGCGCGGCGCCTGAGCCCGCCCGGCTGCCGAACGGGCTCCTCCCCGGCCACTTCGTCACGGTGGATCCCGGCCACGGCGGTGTCGATCCAGGCAACCCGGGCGTCTTCTTCCCTCGGGGCACGCACGAAAAGGAAGTCACGCTCCAGATCGGGCTGCTGCTCCGCGACGAGCTCAAGCGGCGAGGGATCGGCGTCCGGATGACGCGCACGACCGACACCCTCATCGCCCTCGGCGACCGGGGCGGCTATTGCACCGAGGCCTGCGACCTGTTCGTGAGCCTGCACGTGAACTCGCTGGCCCGGCGGAAAGGGTACACCGACATCCGCGGATTCGAGACCTTCTTCCTGGCCGAAGCCAAGACCGAGGACGCCGCCCGGGTGGCGCAGAAGGAGAACGACGCCGTGCGCTTCGAGAGCGGCGACGATCCCGCCAATGCGGTCGGCGGCCTGGACTTCATCCTGAAGGACCTGCAGCTCAACGAGCACCTGCGCGAGTCGGCCCGCCTGGCGGAGCTGGTGCAGCGCGGCCTCGAGGGCGTGCACACCGGAGAGAGCCGGGGCGTCAAGCAGGCCGGCTTCATGGTGCTCACCACCGCTCGCCGCCCGGCCATTCTCGTCGAGCTGGGCTACAGCACCAACCCGCAGGACGGTCGCTTCCTCACCACCCGGAACAGCCAGAAGGCCATGGCCGCCTCCATCGCGGATGCCGTGGTCGAGTACCTGCTCGAGTACGAGCGCAAGACCGGCTCGGCCGCCGATTCGGGGCGCGCCCGGTGAGCCGGCGCCCGCGCGCGACCGCGCTCGCCCTCCTGCTCGGCACCCTCCTGCTCGGCGGCTGCGTCTACTACAACGGGATGTACAACACCAACCGCCTGGCCAAGTCGGCCCGCAAGGCGGAGCGGGACGGCCGCGCCTTCGAGGCGACCAACCTCTGGGGCCAGGTCATCAACCGCGCGGACTCGGTGGTCGTTCGCCATCCGCGCAGCAAGTACGCCGCCGAGGCCAACGTCCTTCGCGGGCTGGCGCTGGCGCGCCTGGGCCAGTGTCCCGCGGCGATCGCTCCGCTGGGCAACCTCAACCTGGTCGACCGGTCCGACGAACTGGTGGAGGAGGCCGAGCTGGCGCTGGGTCGCTGCCAACTCGAGGTGGGTGACGCCGCGAGCGCCGACCTGGCGCTTGCCCGGGTCGCCGAAAGCAAGGACACCGCGCGGCGGCGCGAGGCGCGCTTCCAGCGGGCTCGTGCGCTTCGGGTGACCGGACGGTACGAGGACGCGCTCGCCCTCATGCGCGAGACGCCGGATCCGCGCGGCAACAACGACTTGCTCCTGTCGCTTGCGGGCACGGGGCGGAGCCAGGAGGCGTTCGCCCTGGCCGACTCGCTGATGGCCCAGGGCGACTCCACCCTGGTGTGGGACAGCGTGCTCGTGACGCTTGGACGGCAGGATCCTCGAACGGCGTCGGCGCTCGTGGGGCGGCTCCAGGCGGATCCGCGTCTCAGCCCCGATGTCCGGTCGCGGCGCCTGTACGAGGATGCGCTCCGGCTCGCGAGCGTGGACAGTGCGCTGTCACGGGCGCGGCTGGAAGAGACCACCCGGCTGCCGGAGGCCGGCGAGAGCGGCGAGCGCGCCCGGTTCCGGATCCTGCGGCTCGACCTGGCCGCGGCCCGGACGCTCGACGACCTGGCCGCTCCCGGCGACTCGCTCGCCGCGATGGCCGGCCGAACCAGCGGCGTGACGGCCGAGGCGGCACTGCTCGAGAGTCTGGTCGCCCGGCTGCGAGAGCTCCAGGATTCGGCGGCGCCCAGCGTGCCGCGCGGCGACCTCCGCCTCTTCCTCGGCGCCGAGGCCGCGCGCGACACGGTCGGTGCTCCGCTGCTCGCCGCCGGACTCTTCCGCCGGCTGGCCGACCAATGGCCGGCCTCGCCCTACGCACCCAAGGCGCTGCTGGCCGCCGAGCGGCTCGATCCCACCGATGCCGACGCCTCGCGGGCCCGGCTCGACAGCCTGTACGCCGACTCTCCCTATCTCGCCGTCGCCAGAGGCGAGGATGCGCCCGGTTACCGGGTCCTCGAGGACTCCCTCGAGGCCTATGCCGTGACCCAGATGGT
>DASSYY010000183.1:0-24574 GCA_035703025.1 Gemmatimonadales bacterium
GCTCGAGTGGGACGAGGAGACGTACATGCCGCCGGGCGGCATCGGGAACCGGAGCGAGCAGCTCGCGCTGATCGCCGGGCTCCTGCACGAGCGCGGCACCGACCCGCGCCTCGGCGAGCTGCTCGCCGCGGTCGAGGGCTCGGACCTGCTCGCCGATCCCGGCGCGCCCGCCGCCGTCAACGTGCGGGCCCTCCGGCGCGAATACGACCGGTTCGTGCGCCTGCCGCGGTCGCTGGTCGAGGACGTGGCCCGCACCACCGCGCTGGCGCAGAAGGCCTGGGCCGCGGCGCACGCAGCCGCGGACTTCGCGCACTTCCGGCCCTGGCTCGAGCGGATCGTCGAGCTCAAGCGGGCCGAGGCGGAATGCGTGGGCTACGCGGACGAGCCGTACGACGCGCTGCTGGAGGACTACGAGCCCGGACTCCGGAGCGCGGTGGTGGGCCGGCTGTTCGGCGCGCTCCGCCGGGAGCTGGTCCCGCTGGCCGAGCGGATCGCCGGCGCCCCGCGCCACCCCGACGCGGCGGTCCTGCGCCGCCATTTCCCGCGCGACCGGCAACGCCGGTTCGGCGAGGCGGTGGCCGGCGCGGTGGGGTTCGACTTCTCGCGCGGACGCATGGACCTGGGCGGCCACCCGTCGTGCACCGGCCTGGGTCCCGGCGACTGCCGCATCACCCTCCGCTCCGACGACCGGGACTTCGCGGGCGGGCTGTTCACCATCCTCCACGAGGTCGGGCACGGCCTCTACGAGCAGGGCCTCGACCCCGAGCACTACGGCACGCCTCTGGGTGAGGCGGCCTCGGTCGGGATGGACGAGGCCCAGGCCCGCTTCTGGGAGAACCGGGTGGGACGCGACCGCCGGTTCTGGGAGTACTTCTATCCCCGGGCCCGCGCGCTGTTCCCCGAGAGCCTCGGTGACGTCCCACTCGACGAGTTCCACTTCGCGGTGAACCGGGTGGCCCCGTCGCTGATCCGCGTGCGGGCCGACGAGGTTACCTACAATCTCCACATCATGATCCGCTTCGACCTCGAGCGTGCGCTGGTGTCGGGCTCGCTCGCCGTGGCGGACCTGCCGGAGGCCTGGCGCTCGGCGTACCAGGACACCCTCGGGGTGGTACCCGGCACCGACGCCGAGGGCTGCCTCCAGGACGGGCATTGGTCGGACGGCATGATCGGCTACTTTCCGACCTACGCGCTCGGCGACGTCTTCGCGGCGCAGCTGTACGCCTGCGCCGAGCTGGAGCTGGGGAGTCTGGGCGAACAGTTCGCCCGCGGGGAGTTCGGCGCCCTGGTGCAGTGGCTGGGCCGCCGGGTGTACCGGCAGGGCGGCCGGCATCCGTCTGCGCGGCTGATCGAGGTGGTGACCGGCTCGCCGCCGGACCACCGGCCGCTCGTGCGGATCCTGCGCCGGAAGTACGAGGCGCTGTACGATATCTGAGGTCGGACATGGGGGAGAGGTTCACGCTGCAGCACCAGGGCCGCCGCTACGAGGTCGAGCGCGGCCAGCCCCGCCGCCAGGCGGCCACCGGAGGCGGTGCTCCGGTGGGCGCCGACAGCTGGTACATCACCCTCAACCTCGCAGCGGTGACGAGCCTGCCGGTCGAGCCCGGCGAGACCCGGGCCGCCCTGCGCGCGCGGATCCATCGGTGGCTCGACGAGCACGCGGCGCCGCTCGGCGGCGACGGGATCTGGCTCGGAGGCGGGTGACCGCCCGGCTCTTCGCGGCCGCGCCGGGCGCGATCTTCCTGCTCCTGATCTCCGCAGTCGCCGCGCCGGCGCATGCCCAGACCCCGCCGCCCGACTCCCTCGCCCTCGTGCCCTCGCTGGGATTGCCGCACGCGTTCCGCGTCTACGGCGCGGTCGGCGGTGGGATCGAGGCCGTCGGCCCGGGTTCCCGAGCCCTGACCCGCGGCTCGCTCGGCGTGGCGCGCGACATCCTCAATCCGACACCCGGGGCGCTCGGTGTCGCGCTCGAAGGGTGGGTCGGGAGCCGAGGCCGGCTCATGGACGGCGGCGCGCGGCTCACGGCCGGAATCCCCGCCGTCGGGCTCCAGGGCGGACTGGACTACTCGGTGCGCGACGGGCACCTCGACGTCGTGCTCGCCGTCAGCGAGCCGCTGCATCGCGGTGGGTTCCTGGTGCCGGGCGGGCTGGTACGCGTCGACTGGATTCCGGCCCGCACCTCGTTGCTCCTCGGCCTCTCGGTGCCGTTCGGCCAGCATGCCGGCCGGACCCGGCCGCGGGCCTTCGATGTCCAGCCCGCCATCGCGCCGCCGTACCAGACCCCGCCCGAGGCCAAGGGCGAGCTTGCTGCAGTGCTCGCCGAGCTGCACGAACGGGCACGCTGGATCGCCGATCTCACGCTGGTGCCGTTGCCGCCCGGCGCCCCCGAGCGCACGCGTCCGGTCGCAGCCGCGCTCGCCACCCACCTCGCGGCGCTCGGGCGCTCCCCGGGCGCGGCGCATGACGGCGCCGACGAGACCGCCGCCTATCACGACCTCCTGGTCCGGGCGTTCGCCCAGGCCCTCGCTTCCGACGCGAGCGCCCGCGCCGTGGCCGACACGGCGCGCCGGATCCTGCTCGACGAGCTCCTGATTCCCTACGACCGGGACCTCGGCCAGATCCGCCGGCCAGCGGTCCTGACGGCGCTCGCCCGGCGGGCAGGTGCGGCGTTCGAGGAATGGTCGGCCGCCAGCGCGCTCGTGCCCCCCGAACGGCACGGCGAAGCGGCGGCCGTCTTCGCCGCGCTCCTGGCGATCACGCGCGAGGCGGAGGTGCGGGCCCGGGCGGCGTGGGGGGACTCCCGGCTCGTGTGGCTGCCGCTCCAATTCGGGCTCCGGGCCGAGGAGCACGACACCCAGTCGGAGCTCGACGGCCTCCTCGAGCGGATCACCGGCCGTCCGTTTCTAGCGGGGCACGACCTGGACTACGCCACCGACGAGCGCTTCGAGCCCGCGCTGCGCCGGTCGATCGTCGAGGCCAGGGAGTACCACGTCCTCTGGATTCACGACTTTGCAGGCCGCGACCCAGCCGGCCGCCCCGACACCGTGACCGAGCGGGTGGTGCTGGAGGGCTATTTCGTCGCGCTCGAGCGGGCGGCGCTGGCGTTCGACCGCACGGGGCGCGTGCCCACGTTCCTGATCCTGCTCGACCGCTACTACTATCGCCGCAGCGTGAGCGACCGCTGGCTCGAGCTGCTCGCCGATCCGCTCGGTGCCCGCTTCCGGCTGCGCGGCCGATGGCACGCCACCGAGGTACGCGTCCGCGCGGCACAGGCCAGGCTGCGCGCCGCAGTGAACGCCTCGCCCAGCCTCCGGGCCGCCGAGCGCCGGCACGGCCGGCGATGGCTGCGGCAGCTGCTGTCGGTGCACGTGAGCGTCACCAATCCGCCCGACCCGAGTTTCCGCGGGCCCGCGTTCGTAGGTACGCCGCGAGGGACACTCCCGGATGACGTGATGCGCGATCATCGGAAGATCGCCTTCGCCGACCTGACCGAGGAGGATCCCACGCGCGGCGTCGCCATTCTCACGGGGCTGGGGGTCGGGGAGAGCTACGCCCGCTACCGCTGGCTCGACCGGACCATCGTGCTGCGCGGCCCGGCGGCGGTGACGCTCAAGGACGACGTCCGCGACCTGCTGCAGAGCCAGGGCTTCCGCGCGGACGAGATTCCGTCCGCGCTCAGGAAGCGGACAAGGGCCGTTGGTGCGCCACCGGCCTCGCCCCCCGAGTGGTGGGCCCGGGTGGCGGTGGCGATGAACGCGACCGGCTACGGGCCGAAGGCGGCCACCGCTGCCAAGGCAGTCCTCTACACCCTGCTTCCGGCGGGGAGCACCATCGTGGCCACCGACCCGCAGTGGTTGAGCCGGTTCTGGGGCGGCATGCTGCTCGGGAGCGCGCTCCGCGGATGCAAGGTGCTCGTCATCGGCCCCGGGCCTCGCAACGCGGCGTTCGGCAAGTCCTTCGCGCAACGCGTGCTGCAGCGCGAGCTGTTTCTCCGGCTCCTCGACGCGCGCACGACGCTGCGCGCGCCGCTCGCGGCATCGGGGGGATTGCTGGAGATCGGGCTCTTCCGCATCGGGCTGGGCACCTACAATGTCGCGGGCGGCGTGCGCGGTGTCCGGGACGGGCTTCGGCAGCATCCGTTCGTTCGCGAGGTCCTGCCGTTCGACCAGGGCGTGTGGAACCTCTTCGAACAGGCCGACAGCCTTCTCCTCACACTCGGCGAGGCGGAGCCGGACACCAACGCCTCCTATCACCCCACTTTCCACCTCAAGACGCAATTCATGGGCACCGCGGAGGCGATGCGCGATGCCGTGGGCCGGCCGGAGTGGCGCGCCTTCTTCGTGCAACGGATCCGCGAGCGCCTGCACGAGTGGCCCGGCGGCACCGACATCACCCTCGACGCGCTGGCGCCGCTCCGTCCCTATCTCAACGGCCGCTCCGGAGCCGCGAGCGACCGGCAAGCCCTGTATCTTACGGTCGGGTCCCAGAACCAGGATTCGCGCTCCTTCATGCTGGACGGCGAGGCGGTCTGCCTGGTGGCCGGAGGGGCCGCGCTGGTGAGCGCCGGCGACATGCTCCTGCTCAGCACGGTGGGAGTCGATTGGCTCGATTCCCCTGAAGCGCTGGATCGAAACTTCCCGGCGTACGACGACATCCGCACCGAGGCGGCGCGGGCACTGGAGAGCGTGTTCTGAGAGTACGCGGATTGCACGGGGCACTCGCGGCGCTGTTGCTCGCCGCAGCGTGTGCTCCGACGATGAACCTCGTCAACCCTTCGACCCCACGGTTCGAGGGGCGTTTCGCGCATCCGGCGGCCGCACCCGCGGGGCGCGACTCCACGGCCGGGGCCCCGCTCCGCATCGTCACGTTCAACATCAAGCTCGGCCGCGCGATCGACCGGGCGATCGAGGTGCTGCGCGGCGACAGCCTTCGCGGAGCGGACGTCGTGGCGCTGGAGGAAATGGACGAGGTGGGCGTCGAGCGGATCGCGCGGGCGCTGGGTCTCAACTACGTCTACTACCCGGGCGTCATCCATCCGACCGATGGCCGCTATTTCGGTCCGGCCCTGCTGACGCCCTGGCCGATCGAGCGCAGCTGGAAGCTTCGCCTCCCGCACCTGGGACGGTTCCGCCACCAGCAACGCACCGCGACTGCCGCGCTGATCCGCGTGCGCGGCGTCCCGGTCCAGGCGTACGCCGTGCACCTCGAAACCCAGCTCCGCGTGTCCGACCGCCATCGCGCCGATCAGGTGCGCATGATCCTGGACGACGCGGCCACGGCGGCGGGGCCGGTGGTCATCGCCGGCGACTTCAACAGCTACGACATCGGGCCGACCCTCACGCACGCCGGCTACCACTGGCCGACCGAGCTCGTCGGCTCCAGCATCGCGTTCTTCTCGTGGGACCACATCTTCGTCCGCGGGCTCGGCCCCGCGTCGCCGGCCAGCGCGGGCGTGGTCCGGAACGTCCACGGCGCGAGCGATCACCACCCCGTCTGGGCCGTCGTGCGGGCGGCCCCGGTGCGAGACGCACAGGTGGTCACGACCCGGTAGCCCCCCCGGCCGGGCTCAACCCGCCGTTCGCACCCTCGCCGCCTCGGCCGCCAGTTCCGGCGCCCGCTCCCGCTCCGTCGTCCGCGCCCGCCGCCCGAACCGCTGCTGCAGCGCGTCGAGGTAGGTGTAGATCACCGGCGTGATGTACAGCGTGATGATCTGCGAGAACGCCAGCCCGCCCACCACCGCGATGCCCAGCGGCCGGCGCGACTCCGCCCCAGCACCATGGCCGAGCGCGATCGGAAGCGTGCCGACCAGTGCCGCCATCGTGGTCATCATGATCGGCCGGAACCGGACGCTCGCCGCCTCGAGAATCGACTCCCGGGCGCTCTTGCCGTGATTCCGCTCCGCCTCGATCGCGAAGTCGATCATCATGATGGCGTTCTTCTTCACGATGCCGATCAGCATGATGATGCCGACGAAGGCGTAGATGCTCAGGTCCTGCTGCGTGAGGGTCAACGCCAGCAGCGCGCCGAAGCCGGCGAACGGCAGGCCGCTCAGGATCGTCAGCGGGTGGACGAAGCTCTCGTACAGGATGCCGAGCACCAGGTAGATCACCAGGATCGCGAGGACGAGCAGCACCAGCAGGCCCTGCTGCGCCTGCTGGAACGCCGCGGCCGTGCCCGAGAAGCTCGTGCTGATCGTCGAGGGCAGTACCTCACGCGCGGCGGCCTCCACCCGCTCGACCGCGGTGCCGATCGACACGCCTGGCTGGAGGTTGAACGACAGCGTGACCGAGGGCAGCTGCCCCGAGTGATTCACCGTCAGCGGTCCGGTCGACGGCGTCACCTGCGCCAGGCTGCCGAGCGGCACCGAGACCCCCTCGCGGCCGGTGATGTGGAGCAGGCTCATCGCCGAGAGGTCGCGCTGGTACTGCGGCAGCAGCTCCATCACCACCCAGTACTGGTCGTTGGGAGTGTAGATGGTGCTCACCTGGCGCGCGCCGTAGGCGTTGTAGAGCGCGTTCTCGATCTGGTCCACGTCGATCCCGAGGGCCGCGGCGCGGTCGCGGGCGATGCTCACCTTGACCTGCGGGTTCTTGATCTGCAGGTCGCTGGTGACGTCGGTGAGGCCGGAGATGTCGTGCAGCCGCCGCTCGAGCGCCGCCGCACCGGCGTACAGGTCGCCGATGTCCGAGCCCTGCAGCGTGAACTGGTACAGGCTCTTGGACTGCCGCCCGCCGATGTTGATCACCGGCGGGTTGGTGATGAACACCCGCATGCCCGGCACCGCCGCCAGCTTCCGGGTGAGCGACTGGGCCACCTCGTCCGCGCTCTGGGCCCGCTCGTCGCGCGGCTTGAGATGGATGAAGAGCCGGCCCTGGTTCACCGACGCACTGCGTCCGCCGGCGCCCACCGACGACATGAAGCCCTCGACGTTGGGATCCTCCTGCACGATCGCCGCGGCCGCGCGCTGGTGCGTCACCATGGCGTCGTAGCTGGTGCCCTCCGCCGTCTCGGTCGTGCCATTGAGCTGGCCGGTATCCTCGCTCGGGATAAACCCCTTCGGCACGATCCGGCCGAGCACGATCGTGCCGGCCAGGATCAGCACGCTGAAGATCATGGCGAGCCCGCGCCGATCCATGACCCAGGCCAGGCTCCGCTCGTACCAGGCCAGCGAGCCCTCCCACACCCGCTCGGTGACCCGGTAGAACTTGCCGCGCTGCCGCGCCTCGCTCTCGGGCTTGAGCCAGCGGCTGCAGAGCATCGGTGTCAGCGTGAGCGACACGAAGCCCGACACCAGGATCGCCACCCCGATCGTGACCGCGAACTCCTGGAACAGCCGGCCGATGAGGCCGCCCAGGAACAGCACCGGGATGAATACCGCCACCAGCGACAGCGTCATCGAGAGCACGGTGAAGCTGATCTCACGGCTCCCGTTCACCGCGGCGTCCCTCACCGACTCGCCCCGCTCCATGTGGCGGACGACGTTCTCCAGCACCACGATGGCATCGTCCACCACGAAGCCCACGGCCAGGGTGAGGGCCATCAGCGAGAGGTTGTCGAGGCTGTAGCCCAGCAGGTACATGACGGCGAACGTGCCCACCAGCGACATCGGCAGCGCCAGCGCCGGGATCGTGGTGGCCCGGATGTTCCGGAGAAAGAGGAAGATCACTAGCACCACCAGGCACAGCGCGAGGAACAGGGTGAACTTCACGTCCGCCACCGACTCCTTCACCGTCTGCGACCGGTCGTACAGCGTCGCCATCTCCACCGATGCCGGCAGCTCGGGCCGGAGCCGCTCGACCTCGGCCTTGATCCGCTCGGCGACCGCCACCGTGTTGGTGCCCGGCTGGCGCTGGATCGCGAGCACGATCGCGCGCTGGCCGTTGAACCAGCTCGCCTGCTTGGTGTCCTGCACGCTGTCGATCACCCGGCCGAGGTCCGCCAGCCGCACCGGGGCGCCGTCGCGGAAGGCCACCACCAATGCCCCGAAACCGGCCGCATTCGTGAGCTGCCCGTCGCTCTCGACCGAGTACGCCTTGTCGGTGCCCCAGAGCGTACCGGTGGGCAGGTTGACGTTGCCGTTCTGCACGGCGGTCGCGACCTCGTCGATCCCGATGTTCCGCGCCGCCAGCTGCTGCGGGTCGAGCTGGATCCGCACCGCGTACTTCTGCGAGCCGTAGACCTGCACCTGCGCCACGCCGTCGATGGTCGAGAGCCGCTGCGCCAGGAACGTCTCCGCGTATTCGTCGAGCTGGGGCAGCGGGAGCGTCGTCGTCCGGAGCGCGTAGTAGAGAATCGGCGAGGACGACGGGTCCACCTTCCGGAAGCTCGGGGGCAGCATGTCCTGCGGCAGCTGGCGCTGCGCCTGGGAGATCGCCGCCTGCACGTCCTGCGCGGCCGCGTCGATGTCGCGGCTCAGCGCGAACTGGAGCGAGATCTGGGTGCTGCCCTGGCCGCTGGTCGAGGTCATGGCCTCGATGCCGGGAATGGTCGAGAACTGCTTCTCCAGCGGGGTCGCCACCGAGGACGCCATCGTTTCGGGGCTGGCTCCCGGGAGGCTCGCGCTGACCGAGATCGTGGGATAGTCCACCGCGGGCAGGTCGCTCACCGGCAGCCCGCGATACGCCACCAGGCCGAAGATGAGAATGCCCGCCATGACCAGCGTGGTCATGACGGGGCGGCGGATGAAGAGGCCGGTGATGTTCATGATCCCCTCGCCTGGGCGCTGTCGCCCGACGCCTTGATCTGGACCTTGATGCCCTGGCGCAGCCGGAGCTGGCCGTCGGTGACCACCCGGTCGCCCGGCCGGACGTCGCCGCTCACGATGGCGAGTTCGCCGGCGGTGCGCTCGATCTTCACGGACTTCGTGGCAGCCGAGCTGTCCGGCTGGATCACGAAGACGAAGCTGCCCTGCTGCCCCGCGACCACCGCCGCCGCGGGGACCACCAGCGCGTCCTGGTCGACGTAGAGCCGAAGCCGCACGTTCACGAACGCCCCCGGCCAGAGCGCGCCGTCGGCGTTGGGGAAGCTGGCCTTGAGCAGGATGGTGCCGGTGGCGGTGTCGACGGCATTGTCGACGAAGGCGAGCGTGCCCTCGCTCGGCGCCCCCCCGCCGACCGGCTCGGCCGTCACGGCGATCCGCTGGCCTTGATATTTCTGGATGGCCGGCAGATTCGCCGCCGGCACCGCGAACCGGGCCAGGATAGGCTGGATCTGGTTGATGGTGACTAGCGGCTCGGTGTCGGTCGCCCGCACCAGGTTCCCCTCGCGGACGCGGAGGCTGCCCGTGCGCCCGGCGATCGGCGCCCGGATCGTGGCGTACTGCAGGTTGAGTCGCGCCTGGTCCACGGCCGCCTGGCTCGACGCCACCGTGGCCGAGGAGGCCGCCGCGGTGGTTCGCGCCGCATCGTTCTGCTGCGCGGTGACGTACTCCTTCTCCGCGAGCGCGGCGTAGCGCTTGGCCTCCTGCTCGGCATTCTCCGCGGTCGCGCGGTCGCGTCCGAGGAAGGCCTGGGCCTGCTGGAGCGCGGCCTGGAACGGCCGCGGGTCCAGCTCGAACAGTACCTGGCCCTTCTTCACGTCCTGGCCTTCCCGGAAGGCGATCCGCACGATCGGCCCGCTCACCTGCGCCTGCACCGCCACCGTCTGAATCGGCTCGACCGTGCCGGTGGCCAGCAGCTCGTAGGGTACGGCGCGCAACGCCGCCGTGCCGACGGTGACGGGCACGCGCGCGGGCGGCGGGGCGGCCTCCTTGGCGCAGGCGCCGAGGGCGGCGAGGACGAAGACGGCGAAGAGGGGGCGCGTCGAAAAGCTCATCGTGGGGGCACCGTCGTGGTATCGGAAGGCACCGGTATGGCCTCGGCGGGCGCCGGGATGGTGTCGGACGTCAGCCGGAGGGTGTGTCCCCCCTGGGGATCGAGCACGCCGGCGTCGTGGGCCAGCTGCGCCAGCGACACGCTCCAGGAGAGCCGCGCATCGACCTGCTGGGCCCGGGCGGACGCGAGCGCGCTCTGCGCCGCCAGCAGGTCGAGCACCGTGCCGACGCCCGCCTTGTACCGGGCGCGCGCCACCTCGCTCGACTGCTGCGCGCTCGCGATCAGATCGCCGGCGGTGCGCACCCGGCGCGTGGCGGTCTGCAGCGCGTAGTAGGCGCTGAAGACCTGGTATACCACCTGCTGCCGCATGGTCTCGCTCCGGGCCGCCGCCGCTTCGGCCTGGTACTCGGCGCCGCGAAGGTCGTACTGGCGCGAGAATCCGTTGAACAGCGGGATGGCGAGGCCCAGCGAGAGGTTGTAGCTGTTGGCGCCGTTGGGAATGGTCGTGGCGTAGGTGCGCCCGCCGGTGGCCGTGAGGTTGATGGACGGGAGCAGCTCGCTGCGCGCCTCACCGATCCCCGCCCGCGCGGCTTCCGCCTCGGATCGCGCCGCGGCCAGGTCCGGCCGCCCGCGCAACGCAGAGGCGATCAGCGCGTCGACGCTGTCGGACAGCTCACCGACCGGCCGCGCGGCCGCGGCGGAGTCGACGTCGTACGGCAGGTTGGCGGGGAGGCCGAGCGCCAGCGCCAGGGCACCGCGCGCCGTCTGCAGGTTGCCTTCGGTCGACTGGAGATCGAGCTGGGCCTGGCTCGCGGCGGTCCGCGCCTGCAGCACGTCCGCGATCGTCGCGAGCCCGACCCGCCGCCGCTCCTCCGCGGCCTCGAGATTGGCCTGCGCCTCGGCGAGGGTGGTCCGCTGGGCCACGAGCAGGCTGCGGTTGGCCAGGTACTGGAAGTAGGCCACCTGGATCTGCAGCACGACGTCCTGGATGGCGGCGTTGTGGGTGAACCCGGCGGCCAGCAGCTGCTGGCGGGCGCCTTCGACCCGGCCGCCTCGTCCCCCGAAATCGAAGACCAGGTACGACAGCGTGATGCTCGGCGTCAGCACCGACTGCTCGACCGCCGTCCGGCCCTGGCTGGCGACGGTCTTGAGCCGGGTGGCGGTCACGTCGCCGTCGATGGTGGGCAACCACTCTCCGCGCTGGCTGCCGTACGCCGCGGCGGCGGCCTCCGCGTTGGCCCACGCGAGCCGAGTGGCTGCGTTGTTCCGGAGGCCGATATCGACGATCTCGCCCAGCGTGAGCCGGCGGATCCGCTCCCCCAGGTCGGGCGGCAGCGCCGCCGCGGCGGAGGTGTCCGCCGGCGTCACGTCCCGGAGCGCGCTCGCCGGAGGTGTCCACGGCACCTGCGGCGCCGGCGACGCCCCAGGGACGCCCGAGACCCGCGGTGTCCCGACGCAGCCTCCGGCCCCGGCGATCAGTCCCAGCGCGACGACCAGCCCCCGCCTCACCGGCGCGCTCCCTCGCCGGCCACGCCCGAACCGTCGTCCGGTGCCCGCCAGCGATCGAGCGCGTGGCCGATCGCCCCTACCATGTAGGCGTAGGCCGACTCGTAGCCCCGCAGGCGGGCGCGCACCCGCTGGCTCCGGATCGGCACGGTCCGCCGTGCGTCACCCACCGCCTCCGTGAACCGCTGCCAGCGCTTGAGCCGCTCGGCCATCGTATGCTCGAAGAGGTCCGGAGAGATTCGATAGTAGTCGTGGCGGTCGCCCGGCATGCTGACCCGCTCGAGCACACCCATCTCCGCGAGCATCCGGGCATTGGTGCTCGCGCTGGCTTTGCTCACCCCGAGTCCCGCGGCGATCTGGTCGAGCGAGCGCGGCTGGTCCGACACCAGCAGCCAGCCGAAGATCCGCCCGGCGATCCGGGGCCGTCCCTCGGCCTCGAAGATCTGCCCCATGCGGTCGGTGAACCGCGTCGTCTGCGTGTCCATGGTGGCTCCCGCGTCTGCTGCTGGCGACGGCGTCAGAAGAGTCCATACGTTCAGTACAGACTGAACGTTCCGGGCGTTGGCCCTCAGCCGAGCGGCAGCCGCAGGTCCTCCAGGAAGAAGGCCGCCAGCTCGGCGCGGCCGCCGAGGCCCGCCTTCCGGTAGACCGTCACGGCGTGCTGCCGCACCGTGCGCTCGCTCCGGCCGGTGTCCGCGGCGATCTGCTTGTGGCCGTGCCCCTTGAGCAGGAGCAGCGCCACCTCCCGTTCGGACGGGGTCAGGCCCCAGCGCTCGAATTGATCGTTCACCGCCTGACCAAGGCTCTCGAGCGACTGCCGGGCGCGGTCCCGCCAGGCGTCCCGCTCCGCGATGCGCTCGGCGAGCGAGTGCTCAAGCGAGGCAGCCGAGGCGGCGGCCGCACGCCAGGCCCGCCAGAGCCAGACCGAGGCCGCCACCGCGCCTCCGATCAGAAGCAGCTCGTACACGACGTGGGGCGACAGCCACCGTTCGGGGGCGTCCAGCAGCAGGTCCACCGCCCCTCCCACCACGATCGCCGCCAGCAGGCCGGCGAGGACCATGCGCATCGTCCGCAACTCCTGCTCGTTCATGCTCGCTCCGTCGTTTGCCGGATCGACCGGATTCCCGCGGTCCCGAGTCGAATGTCGGATGGCGGAGACCGTCGGAACCCCGCATCCTGAGCCAACCTCAACCGGAGCTCCTGATGCTGCCCGACCCGCTACACCCCGCGATCGTCCACTTTCCGATTGTCTTCATGCTGCTGCTGCCGCTGATCGGCTTCGGCGCCCTCTATGCGATCCGCCGAGGCAGCCACCCGCGGCTCGCCTGGGGACTCCCGGTCGCGTTCGCCGCCGGGCTCGCCGCCAGCACCTGGCTCGCCGTCGAGACCGGCGAGTCGCAGGAGGAGAAGGTCGAGGAGGTCGTAGCCGAGCCCGCCCTCAACGCGCACGAGGAGTCGGCCGAGCGCTTCCTCTGGTTGTCCGGCGCGCTGCTCCTCCTGACCGGGGCAGGACTGCTGAAGGGCCGGCTGGGCGGCACGGCGCGCGTCGCCGCTACCATCGGTTCGGTCGGGCTGGCCGCGCTGGGCGCGCAGGTCGGCCACACGGGTGGAAAGCTAGTCTACCAGTACGGGGCGGCGAGCGCGTACGCGCAGGCCGGCGGCGGAGGGGAAGGCGGTGCCGGCGGAGAGGATGGCGCCACCGAGGGCGCCCAGCGGGGAGACGGGAAGGCCGAGCTCGGCGCCGCGCCCGAGGTCAACGCGCGAAAGGAAGCAGACGGCGACGACTGACCGGCGCCAGTGAAGCGACGGGCGGGCGGCCTACGCGGATGGCTGGAGAAACCAGCGCAGGCCGTCGCCCGCGACCTCGGGTGGCACCGCATGGGGCCCGTCGAACTCGCGGTACGTCACGGAGTAGCCCGCGCGTCGGAGCGCGGGAACGATCCGGCGGCTGCAGCGGTCGATGGGCAGCACCTCGTCCCTCAGGCCGTGCGCGACGAAGCACCGCGGCGCGCCGGCCGCTCTGACCTGAATGAGAAATCCCGGCGCAAAGGCGAGCACCGCGCCGAAGAGCGCGCCGTTGGCGCGTCCGAGGGCGAGCGCGTAGGTGGCGCCGTCGGAGAAACCCGCAACAGCCACTCGCGCCGGATCGATGTCCGCGCGCTTCCAGGTCGCGGCGAGCGCTCGCTCGAGAAATCGGACGTCCGGCCCGAATCCGCCGGTCATGGCATCCCAGGTGTCGCCTCGGGCGTCCGGCGCCAGGACCGCGCAGCCCCACATCTCGGCCTGCGACAGTACCAGGGACGCGGCCCTCCGCCCGGTCCCGCCCGCGCCGTGCAGCATCACCAGCAGCGGGGCGGCCCGCCCGGCGGGCCCGGAGGGCAGATAGACCACGCCGTCGCGCTCGCCGCCCAGGCCCAGCGGTTGGAGGCCTGAAGATGAGACGCGGATTGTCGCCGGGTCGGCGGGCGCCGGCGGGACCAGCCGCTCCGGCACCGGCCCTGCGCAGGCGGTTCCGGCCGCGGCCAGGAGCGGCGCGCCCAGCGCCACTCCCGCCAGCCGAAGGAGCTCGCGCCGGCCCGGCGATGGCGGGCCCGTCATGGCGAACAGGGTGAAGGCATCATGGGCAGAGGACGACGGCGTGGGCGCGCGTGACACGCCGCGGTTGCGCCGCCGGGGCCGATCCACGGATGTTTCGGGCGAAGCACCCACAGCTGCTGGCACCGCACCAGTCGACGCCCACCCGGAGGCAGCCCATGGCACCCCGCAAGCGTTACCAGCTGGATCGCGTGAAGGTCGAAGCCGGTGACTCGCGGCCCGCGACCTGGACCTTCGCCGGCGAGGCGATGTCGGGCACCGAGCGCAGCTACGCCGTGACCGACGGCAACTTCGCCACGCGCAACACCTGGGAGTTCCTGGTCCGGGTGCCGAAGGGACGCGGCCAGCGGCTCGAGGTGCGCCCCCGCACGACGCCGAACCTGAAGGTCTGGGCCGAGCTCACCGACCGCTCGCTCACCTTCGCTCGGGCCACCAAGGGCGAAGCGCGCGGGCGATGGTACTGCCAGGTGGCGCTCGCGGATCCGACCGGCTCGAAGACCAAGGACGTGGTGAAGGGCGAGGAGCGCCACCAGCTGCCGCCCTGGTTCGACGCGCTGCAGGGACGCATGCGTCTCAAGCAGAACGTGCGTCCCACCAGAGGCACGGACGGCGAGGCGCTCGTGGTGCTGGTGCCGGCGAACGATCACGCAGCCATGATCCGGCTGTTCTTCGCGACCAAGGTGTGGGTCCTGAAGGAACGGATCCGGCTCGACTGAGCGCCGCACCGGAGGACGCCCCCGGGCGAGACCCGCCGGCGTGGCCCGTCATCGCCGGGCTCGCCGCCGCCAAGCTGGCCCTGCACTTGGCCGTCAACGCCACGACGCCCTACGGCTTTCACCGGGACGAGCTGCTCTACCTGGCGATGGGGCGGCACCTCCGGCTCTGGCGGATGGACTTCCCTCCGGCCATCGCGCTGATCGCGGAGGCGGTCCGCGCCGTGCTTGGTGATTCGCTCTTCGCCATCCGCCTCGTGCCGGCGCTCGCCGGGACGGCGCTCCTCGTCCTCGCGGCCCTGGTGGCCCGGGAGCTCGGCGGCGGGAGGCGAGCCCAGTCGCTCGCCGCGCTCGGCGTTCTGGCGAGCCCGCTGTTCCTCCGCTCCGCCAACCTGTTCCAGCCCGTCGTCCTCGACCAGCTCGCCTGGACCGTCGCGCTCTACGCGCTGATCCGCCTCTGCCGCGAGGAGCGGCCAAGCTGGTGGCTCGTGCTCGGCGCGGCCCTCGGCGCGGGACTGCTCACCAAGTTCAGCGCGGCGTTCATCGGGCTGGCGCTGCTGCTGGCCCTGCTCTCGACGCCACGTCGCGCGTGGCTTCGAGGACCGTGGCCCTGGCTCGCGGCCCTGCTGGCGCTTGGGATCGGAAGCCCGAGTCTCGTGGGCCAGGCCCGGCTGGGCTTCCCCGTGCTGGGCCAGATGGCCGATCTGCGACAGGCTCAGCTCGAGCGGGTCACGCCCCTCGACTTTCTGACCGGCCAGCTCCTCTGGGGCCCGGCGACGCTGCTCGGCCTCGCGGGCCTCGCCGGGCTGCTGGCCGACCGCCGCCTCCGGGCGTTCCGGGTGGCCGGCTGGGCGTGCGTCTGGCTGTTCGTGATCCTGGTGGCCCTGCATGGGAAGTCGTACTACGCGGGGCCGGTATATCCCACGCTTCTCGGCGCGGGCGGCGTGATGCTCGAGCGCATTCGCGGCGCGCGGCTCGGGCCGGCGGTCCGGTGGGGCGCGGCGGCCGTGCTGGTGCTCGTGATGGCCGCGCTGCTTCCGATCGGCGTCCCCATTCTCCAGCCCGCCGTCATGGCGCGCTACGCCCACGCCATCGGCGCCTCGGCGGCGCTCCGCACCAATACCGGCGAGATGGAGCAGCTGCCGCAGGACTACGCCGACATGGTGGGCTGGGAGGAGCAGGTGCGGGCGATGGCGCGGGTGTACCGGTCGCTGCCCCCACCCGATCGCGCGCGCGCGGTCCTCGTGGCCGGCAACTACGGCGAGGCGGGCGCGCTGGATCTGTTCGGCCCGCGCTACGGCCTGCCGGCGGTCGTGAGCCCGACCGGGAGCTTCTGGTTCTTCGGGCCCGGCGCGAAGCCCGGTGAGGTAGTCGTGACCATCGGCGCGGGCCGCGAGGACCTGGCGCCACTGTTCGATTCGGTGGCGGCGGCGGCGCGGGTGACGAGCCCCTGGAGCGTGGCCGAGGAGCGCGATCTCACCGTCTACGTCGCCCGCGGCCCGCACCGGACGCTGCAGGAACTGTGGCCTTCGCTGGCGGGGCGGAACTGACGCCGCCCACAGGCCGTATGGACCTGGCGACCCACCGTCACGCTCCCCAATTTTGAGGCTCGCCCCGGAGACACGATGCGGTGGAGGACGACGACCTTTCTGGCCTGCGGCGTGCTGGCCTGCGGCGGATCGCCGCGGACCCGTCCGCCGGCGCACGTCGCGCCGTGGCTCCGGTCCGATCCGCAACGCTGCCTCATTCCGCGGGACCTGCGTGAGAGCATGGAGGACATGGCGAAGCGGTGCGCGGAGACCTTCGTCCGCGAGAACGGCTACACCGAGCTGCCCGCCGAGGATTCGACGCGGTGGGTGCGGGAGCTGGAGGAGGGAGGTCCCTGGCCCCGCGTGCTCGCGACCCGGGTCGGCACGCTGGATCGCGAGGCGAGCACCGTCCAGTGCAGCCGGCGCGAGTGCATCGTCCTCTTCCGAGTGCGCCGGCCAATGCTGCTCTGCGCCTACCGCGCGGTGACGATGACGCAGGTGTTCACCCGGATCCGGCTCGTGCCCGGCGGGATCAGGGACGTGCGCTGCCACGAGCGGCGGGCGTAGGCGCCGCCGGGAAACCCGGCGACATGCCCCGCCGTCAGGAGGAGGCACACCAACCCGTCGTCTGACCGGTGATCACGTGAGGACCCACCGCATGTCATGGACTGCAGCTCCCGCCGGCCGCCGCCTCGGTCTGGCGCTTTGCCTGTGTCTCGCGCTCCCCCCCATGCAGGCTTCTGCGCAGGCGCCGTTCGACAAGGCGGAGTTCGCCGCGCGCCGTGAGCGCCTCCTGGCCGGCATCCCGGACGGCATCGCGGTGATTCTCGGCGCGCAGGAGCACGAGTATCCGGTGCGGTTTCGGCAGTCTCCCGATCTGTTCTACCTCAGCGGACTCGAGGAGCCGGGCCTGGTGCTCGTGCTCAACGGTGTGACCAAGAAGGCGGCCGTCTTCGCGCTCAAGCGCCCCAAGTTCGGCGCGCCCGATCCCACGCCCGACCTGCGCGACGTGGCGCAGCCGGTCGAGGCCTTCGGCCTGCCGGTCCAGCCGATGGAGAGCTTCTTCACGTTCCTGACGTTCGCCACCTGGAACCCCGCGGTGCAGAAGCTCTACGTGCAGCTCACGCCGCCCGACGATCTCCTCCACTCGCGCGGCGAAGCTCGCGCCGCCAACGCCATCGCCATGGACCACCCCGTGCTGGGCCATGAGCCGCCGGTCTCACAGGCCATCGAGCGGATCCACTCGGCGGTGCCGCACTTGGCGCTTGCGGACGTGAGCCCCAAGCTCGACGAATTGCGCTGGGTCAAGACGGCCTACGAGGTCGAGCGGCTTCGGCGGAGCGGCGCGATCGGAGCGGCGGCGGTGGCGGAGGCGATCCGGGGCACCCATCCCGGCATGTACGAGTACGAAGTGGCAGCGGCCGCGCAGTACGTGAACGTGCGCATGGGCGCCCGGGGCGACGCGTTTCCGCCGATCGTCCCGTCGGGACCCCTCGCGCCCATCGTCCACTACATGGACAACCGGCGACAGATGCAGGCGGGTGAGCTGGTCTACATGGACTACGGCTCGGACTACGACTACTACAACTCGGACATCACGCGGACGTGGCCGGTCTCCGGCCGGTTCACCGCGGAACAGGAGAAGATGTACCGCTGCGTACTCGAGGCGAGAAACGCGATCATCGCGGCGATGAAGCCGGGGTCCACCATCGAGTCGCTCCAGGAGGTCGCGGCGCCGGTGTACGCCAGGCACGGCTATACCAAGGAGTACGAGGCCAGCGGGCGGTACATCGGTCACTTCGTCGGGATCGCGGTACACGACGTCGTCGACATCGTCGGAGGCGCGGCGCGCAAGCCGTTCGTCGCGGGGACGGTCTTCAACGTCGAGCCGATCCTCGAGTTTCCCGATCGCAAGATCCACATTCGGCTCGAGGACACGATCCTGGTGACCGAGACCGGCGCCGACAACCTGACGGCCGCGGTACCGGCGGAGATCGACCCGCTCTATGCGCTGATCAAGCAGCGGGGCGTCAATTCCGCGCCGCTGGCCGACCGCCCGGGCCGCTAGGAGGGAAGAGAGGTAGTTCCCGGAGCCGTACTGCCTGGCCGCGACTCCGGGAACCGGGTACTGCGGGACTGCGGTCCTTCAGGAGCTTGGATGCGGAGCCGGTGAAAAAGGTTGCGCCCCGGCCGCATCCGGCTGGATCCACAGCTAGATTTGGGCCATGCGTGAAGCTCGACTGCGTCCTGAATTCGCCGCGCTCTATCCGGGGCTCACGCCCGGGCGATGGGAGCCGGCGTCCCGGATCGCGGAAGCGGTGTTGGCCAACGTGCTGCTGCACGAGATCGGCGAGGCGCCGCTCCCCGACCGGACGTTGAACGAAGCCCACTTCGAGTTCCGGGGCGGCGCCGAGGCGGAGCGCGCCGCGCGCGGCAACCGCGTATCCGATTCGGAGTGAGCCTCATGCAGGAGGCCTCGGTGACCGACCTCCGATACCCCATCGGCAAGTTCGCCTACGACGGCGCGATGACCGACGCCCGCCGGGCGGCCTGCGTGGCACGGATCTCGGCGGCCCCGGCGGCGCTCCGGGCTGCCGTCGCCGGTCTCAGCGACGCTCAGCTCGATACGCCGTACCGTCCCGACGGGTGGACAGTTCGGCAGGTGGTGCATCACGTGCCGGACAGCCACCTGAATGCGTATGTCCGGATGCGCCTCGCCCTCACCGAGGACGTGCCCACCATCAAGCCGTACGAGGAGGCCCGCTGGGCCGAGCTGCCGGACGCGCGCACGCTTCCGGTCGAGGTGTCGCTCGCCCTGCTCGAGGCGCTGCACGTGCGCTGGACAGCGCTCCTCCGCACCTTCGGGGCCGTCGAGGGCGCCCGCCAGCTTCGCCATCCGGAGCACGGACGGCTGATGACGATCGACGAGCTGCTCGCATTGTACGCCTGGCACGGGGAGCACCACGTGGCGCATGTGACCAGCCTGCGCGACCGCAGCGGCTGGCGCTGAGCGCCACCCGGTGAGCGGCGCCTCGTCCGACCAGAATTCCCCTCGTTACGTACTATCCAGCGGTCACCTGCTCGGCACCTGCCGGGTGAGGAGCGATCCGGCCCGGCTGGTCCACGGCAACAGCTTCGTCACGGACGGCCGCGGCCAGCCCACGTTCACCACCCAGGCGCTCGCCTACCGCGCCGGCGCCGAGATCACGCGGCTTGCCCGCGAGGCGCGCTCGGGTGGTAGCGGCGCGCCGGCCTCGACGTTCGACCGGGCCGAGGAGTATCATCAGCGCTATCCGGAGAAGCCCGGACAGGCGCGCTGCCACCTTCCCTGAACCCGAGCCGGGGGTCGAGACCGGCGTGGAGGCTTAGTGCCGGAGCGTCTGGTACCGCTGGAGCTGACGCCTGACGAGTTCCGCCGGCTCGGGCACGAGCTGGTGGACCGGTTGGCCGAGTTTTTCGGAAGCATCCGCGACCGGCCGCTCACCGCGGGCGAGTCGCCCGAGGAAGTCCGCGACCTGCTTGGCCGTGGATCGCTCCCGGCCGGCGGCACCCCCGCAGCCTCGCTCCTTCCCGAGGCCACCCGACTGCTGTTCGAGCACTCGCTCTTCAACGGCCATCCCCGCTTCATGGGCTACATCACCTCGTCTGCCGCGCCGCTCGGTGCGCTGGCCGACCTCTTGGCCGCCACGGTGAATCCGAACGTCGGCGGGTGGGAGCTGTCGCCCATGGCCTCGGAGATCGAGGCCCAGACGGTGCGCTGGGTGGCCGAGCTGGTAGGCTACCCCACGACCTGCGGCGGTCTGCTGGTGAGCGGCGGGAACATGGCCAACTTCGTCTGCTTCCTGGCGGGACGGCGGGCCATGCTGGGCGAGGAGATCCGGGCCGGGGGTCTGGCCGCGGCCGGGGCGCCCCTCCGGGTGTATGCCTCGGCCGGAACCCACACCTGGATCCAGAAAGCCTGCGACCTGTTCGGACTGGGCACCGACGCGATCCGGTGGATCCCCACCGACGCCGAGCAGCGCCTCCGGCCGGATGTGCTCCAAACGCAGATCGCCGACGACCTGGCGCGCGGGGACCGGCCCATGCTCGTGGTGGGCACCGCCGGGTCGGTGAGCACGGGCGCCGTCGATCCGATCCGCGAGATCTCCGACATCTGCCGGAGCCACGGGCTCTGGCTTCACGTGGATGGCGCCTACGGCGCGCCGGCCGCCGCCCTCCCGGACGCGCCGGACGATCTCCACGCGCTCGGGCTCGCCGACTCGCTCGCGGTGGACCCGCACAAGTGGCTCTATGCGCCACTCGAGGCCGGCTGCGTGCTGGTGCGCGAGCCGGAGCACCTGAGCGAGGCCTTCGGCTACCATCCGGCGTACTACCGGTTCGAGACCCTCGGCGAGGAGCCGCCGATCAACTACCACGAGCTCGGCCTGCAGAACAGCCGCGGCTTCCGCGCGCTCAAGGTGTGGCTCGGCCTCCGTCAGGCCGGCCGCGAAGGCTACGTCCGGATGATCGGCGACGACTGCCGGTTGGCCGCGGCACTCCATGCCCACGTGAGCCGGCATCCCGAGCTCGAGGCGGCCACCCTGAGCCTCAGCATCGCCACCTTCCGCTACGTGCCACGCGACCTCCGCGCCGCCGGTCCCAAGGTCGCGGACTATCTCAACACGCTCAACGAGACGCTGCTCGCCAGGCTCAAGCTCGGCGGCGAGGTCTTCGTCACCAACGCGGTGGTCGACGGCCGCTTCCTGCTCCGCGCCTGCATCGTCAACTTCCGCACCACCGACGCCGACGTCGCCGCGATTCCCGAGATGGTGGCGCGCGCCGGCCGCGCCGTCGATGCCGAGCTCCGCCCCGGGAGGAACGATTAGAACCGACGTCATTGCCCAGGCCGCCCTGCTGCTGGTGTGCTCGAACGTGTTCATGACGTTCGCCTGGTACGCCCACCTGCAGAACCTGGCCGACCGCCCCTGGTATTTCGCCGCCGTCGTGAGCTGGGGCATCGCACTGTTCGAGTACCTGCTCCAGGTGCCGGCCAACCGGATCGGCTACACGGTGCTGTCGCTGGCGCAGCTCAAGATCATGCAGGAGGCGATCACCCTGACCGTCTTCGTGCCGTTCGCGGTGTACTACATGCGGCAGCCGCTCAAGCTCGACTATCTCTGGGCCGCGCTCTGCATCATGGGCGCGGTCTACTTCGTCTTCCGCACCCCGGCGACGCCGTGAAGGCACGGCCGAGTTCCCGCGCCCTCGCGCTCGCCGCGGCACTCCTGCTCGGCGCTGCCGGGCTCTGCGCGCAACAGCCGGGGCAGGGCCCGCCTTCGGAGCGCGCCCGCGACCTCGGCATCCCGCTCGACGGCACGGCCGGACCGCTCGACGCCATCACCGACGTGCCCGGCGTGACCGTGGGCCACGCGACGATCATCCGGGGCAGCGGGCGGCTGGTGCAGGGCAGGGGGCCGGTGCGCACGGGAGTGACCGCGGTGTTCCCGCGCGGCCGGGACGACCTGTCGCCCGTGTTCGCCGGCTGGTTCAGCCTCAACGGCAACGGCGAGATGACGGGCACCGCCTGGATCGACGACTACGGGCTCCTGTTCTACCCCATCGCCATCACCAACACGAACAGCGTCGGCACGGTCCGCGACGCGCTGATCGAGTGGGGCGCCGAGCGGCTGCTCGATGCGCTCCACTGCTGCCTGCCCGTCGTGGCCGAGACCTGGGACGGCGACCTCAACGACATCTTCGGCTTCCACGTGAAGAAGGAGCACGTGTACGCGGCCCTGAGCGCGGCCACCGGCGGACCGGTGCCGGAGGGCAACGTCGGCGGCGGGACCGGGATGCAGTGCCTCGGCTTCAAGGGCGGCATCGGCACCGCAAGCCGGCGGATCGCCGCCCGGCGCGGCGCGGCCGGACCCGGTGGCTTCACGGTCGGGGCCCTGGTGCAATGCAACTTCGGCCTGCGACAGCAGCTCCGGATCGCGGGCATTCCGGTGGCCCGGGAGCTCACGGTGCCCGAGCCGTGCTACGACACGCGCGAGCCGCTGGATTCGACGCTCGCCCCCGATCGGTGCGCGACGCCATCAGGCGATCGAGGGAACGGAGCGGAGACCCCCGGAAATGCGGCCGCGGGCGCGCGGCCGCGGGAGACGGAGCACGGCTCGATCATCGTGGTGCTCGCGACCGACGCGCCGCTGCTGCCGCATCAGCTCCGGCGGATCGCCCGCCGCGCCGCGCTCGGCGTGGGCCGGATGGGCGGCATCGCGGGCGCGGGATCGGGCGACCTGTTCATCGCCTTTTCCACGGGGCCGACGGGGACGCCGGACTCGACGGGCGTGGCGCGGGTGCCGATGCTGAGCGACGACGCGATCGACCCGGTGTACGAGGCGGCGGTGCAGGCCACCGAGGAGGCGATCATCAACGCGATGCTGGCGGCGCGGACCATGACCGGGGCCAACTGGTATCGGGTCGAGGCGCTGCCGCATGCGGCGGTGCGGGAGGCGCTCAGGAGGCATGGGAGGTTGGTGGGGAAGTGACGATGCCGCCCCCTCAATGCCTCGCCCCCACCCACCGCCCGCTCTCCCAGCTCCCCGCTGCCAGCGGGTGGAACCCCCGCCAGATCTCCCGATACGGCTCCATCATCAGCGACACGAACCGCTCGAGGGCCACCGGGAACGGGAACCGCCGCCGGAACTCGAGCGCCGTGACGCCGAGCATGGCCCGCAGGTGGCGGCCGAAGCTCTGGGGTGAGCTGTACTCGAGCCGGTAGGCCACGTCCGCCACCGACAGCCCCGACGTCTCGAACAGCCAGGCCGCGTGGAGGAGCCGGATGGCGGCGAGGTAGTTCTTGGGAGATGGGAGACCCGCCCGCGCGAACCGCGACATCAGGGTGCTGGGCCGGACCGAGAGCTGCGCCGAGAGGGCCGTTACCGTAGGCACGTCGGGGGCGAGCCGGATCATCGCCTCGACGAAGAGCCGGGCGTCCGGGGGCGCATCGGCCAGGGTGTCGAGGATCGGTTGCTGGATCCGCGCGACGGCGCGGGTGGCCGGCTGGCCCACCACCTGACGCAGCCGGTTCCAGCCCGCCGGCGACGTGACGTCAACCACCTGCCGCACCCCCGACGCCCCGAGCCGCAGCAGCATCTCGCTGGCCCCGGGGTCATGCTGCGAGACCAGCGCGACCGTGGGAATCGAGGGGAACTCCCGCACCAGGTGGCCCAGCACTTCCATCTGATCGGCGCCGCAGCGATGGACGGAGACCAGCACCGCGTCCACCGGCCGCTCCCGGACCGCCCGGACCGCATCGGGAATCGAGTCGCGGTGCAGCACCGCGAAGAGCCCGCTGCCGGCGGCATCCACCCGGGGACGCTCCCCCGGCAGAAGTACTGCGGCCACGGTGGTCGAGTTGGGTTCGGCGGCTGGGGACACGACTTCCTCCGGCGAGTTGGTGCAAGAGGATAGGCGTGCTGCGTCAACAAGGATTCAACCCGAAACACCGCCTTTCCGCGCGCGACGGGCAACCGTTTCTGCGGGTCGGGCATCCAAGAAGGGCTGCCCCGTTCCGTGTGCACCGCAGGCCGCTGCGGTATATTGTCGGGTCCGTCTCCCACAGCCGGTTGACCATGACGACGCCGACTCTCGACCTCTTCGCCGCGCTCCAGGCGGTGCTGGACCCCCAGTATCGGCTCGAGCGGGAGCTGGGGCGGGGGGGCATGGGCGTCGTCTTCCTCGCCACCGATACCACGCTCGACCGCCCGGTCGCCATCAAGGCGGTGCACCCCGAGCTCGCCGCGCACCAGTCGATCGGCCGCCGGTTCCTCGCCGAGGCCCGCACCATCGCCCGGCTCCGCCACCCCAACATCGTCGCAATCCACACCGCCGGAAACGCCGACGGCCTCCTGTATTACGTGATGGACCAGGTGGCCGGCGAGAGCCTGCGCGAACGCCTCGTCCGGGAGCCGCGGCTCGACCCGGGCACGGTCGCCCGGATCGTCGGCGACCTCGCCGCGGCGCTCGACGCCGCGGGCGGAGCCGGCGTAGTCCACCGCGACGTCAAGCCGGAGAACGTCCTCCTCGACGAGGCCACCGGCAGGGCGATGCTGGCCGACTTCGGCATCGCCCGCGCGATGGCCGGCGAGAGCGCCACCAGCAGCACCGGGCAGGGCGTGGCGGTCGGCACGCCGGCCTACATGAGTCCCGAGCAGGCGGCCGGCGAAGAGATCGACGGCCGGAGCGACCTGTACGCCCTGGGCATCGTGGCCTACGAGATGCTCGCCGGCGCGCCGCCCTTCCGGGGCCCCAATCGCGTCGTCGTCTCCAAGCACATCGCCGAGCGGCCGGTACCGATCGAGCGCGTCCGCCCGGATACTCCGCGCCCGCTCGCGGCGGCGATCATGCGCGCGCTCGAGAAGCACCCGGCCGACCGGTG
>DASSYY010000200.1:0-11928 GCA_035703025.1 Gemmatimonadales bacterium
CGCCGCCGTTGCCTGAAGTGGCCCTCATCGGTCGCTCCAACGTCGGGAAGTCCAGCATGCTCAATGCCCTGACCGGGCGGCCGGGGCTCGCGCGGGTCAGCGGCACGCCGGGCAAGACCACGCTGCTCAACGCGTTCCGGCTGCCGACCTTCTATCTGATCGACCTGCCGGGCTACGGTTTCGCGCGGGCGGGGAAGGCGGCGCGGGCCGGGTACCGCCGGCTGGTGGACCGCTATCTGCTCGAGCGTCCGACGCTGGCCGGCATCGTCTGGCTGCTGGATGTGCGCCACGAGCCGTCGAGGGACGACCTGGACATGCAGGAGCTGCTGGTCCAGAGCGGCCGCCCCGTGCTCGTGGCCCTGACCAAGGGCGACAAGCTCACGCGCTCCGCCCAGGCTACCCGCGCACGCCACTTCGCCACGGCCCTGGGCTTGCATGAGGACCAGATTCAGCTGACCAGCAGTACGTCCCGGCTCGGCATCGCCGAGCTCGCCGACAGCATCGTCGCCGCCCTGGGGGGCCCCGCATGAAGAGAGCACGCAAGCCGTCGATGGTGCTGCTGGCCGCCGCCCTGGTTCTCGGGGTTCCGGCGGCGCGCGGCCAGGTCGGCCCTGGGGGCAGGCTGCAACCCGGGGGATACGGCTCGCTCACCCAGAACGACCTGTCGCTCCGGATCCGGACGCCGGACCTCGACGTGCGCTTCGTGCCCCTCGATCCGCGGGTGACCCGCCTGCTGGCGCGCGACAGCTGGGAGTCGCTCCGCTCGGTGGTCGAGTCGCGGCGCGCGGCCATCGATTCTGTGGCGACCATGGCCGGGGTCTCGCGTCCCGGCCTGGCGCTCGTCACCTTCTTCGCCCAGCGGGACAACGCGCGGTTCGACCCCCAGTCCATTACCGTGCGGGTTCGGAGCCGGGAGTTTCGCCCGCTCGGCATCGTGCCGTTCAGCGGCCAGTTCACCGCACAACAGCTCGACGTGCGGGCGCAGGTGAGCGGCATCTACCTGTTCGAGGAGGACCTGCCGGTCAACGACTCGTTCGTCGTCCTGTACGCAGGACAGGCGTCGGACGACTGGGAGGGCAAGCAGCGGACGCTCGAGCGCGAGCGCGCGCGGGTGGCGCTCCGCGCCCAGACCGACGTCCACGACACCACGGCGGCCGACAGCACCCGCTGAGCCGCCGGGCGGCCCGACCCCTCTTCGGGCGCTCAGACCACCCAGGAGCGGAGGACGAGCCCCAGCGGTTGTGGTGAGACCAGGGCCGCCGTCGACAGCGCATCCGCCTCGAGGCCCGTCCGGGCCACCACCGTCACCTGCCTGCACCGATCCGCCGGCCAGCCCGTCCCGGGGTCCATGACGTGGCCTCGCACCGCCTTCCCGTAGCGCACCACCGACACCAGGTTCGACGACGTCGCAAGAGCCGCGTTCCTGAGGCGCGTGGACGCGATCGTCGCGCCCGGCCGCCCGGGATCGGCCACGTCGACCCGCCAGCCCGACTCGCCCGGGGGGGCCTCGAGCGCGAGGCAGTCGCCGCTCACGTCCAGGAAGGCGCGCCGAATTCCCGCCTGGCGCAGGACGCCGGCCGCGCAGTCCAGGCCGTATCCCACACCGATCCCGCCCAGGTCGAGCTGTGCTTCCCGGCCGGAGAGGGCCGCTCGACCGTCGGCCAGCTCGATGCGCGCCGCCCGAACCGCCGCGCGGGCTTCGGCCAGCTCGGCGGCGGTGGGCTCGGTAGTCCGCGGCGCGTGAAAGCCCCATGCGCGCATCAGCGGCTCGACCGCCGCGTCGAACGCCCCGCCCGTCGCCCGCTCGAACCGCACCGCCGCGCCCAGCACCGCCATCAGGTCCGGGCCGGCGGCGAGCCGGGAGCGGCCCGCGCGGCGGTTGAGCTCGGCGAGCTCGCTCGCGTCGTCGAACCGGGACAGCACGCCCTCGACCCGGCGCAGCTCCGCGAGCGCGGCCTGCGCCGCGTCGTACCCGGCCGCCTCCGACGCGGCGAAGAGCTGGAGGTGGACCGGCTGACCCATCGCCCACGACCAGCGCTCCACGTAGACCTCGCCGCCGCGCCCGCGCGCGACCGGCCGGCGTGCGCTGCCCAGCAGTCCGCGCGGCACCGCCGCCGCGGCGAGTCCCGCGCCGAGCGCGCCCAGGAAATCGCGCCGCCTCATGCGGGCTCCGGCGCACGCAACAGCTCGCGCAGCACCCAGAACGACTGGACGTAGAACGTGATCGCCATGATCCCGCTCGACAGCATCAGCAGCCAGCTGAACCGGGGATCCACGTAGCGCATCAGCCACATCGCCGAGAACGACACCAGGAGCGCGGCGAACGGCTCGATGATCAGGAGCCGGCGCCAGCGCTCGGAGGGGCGCTCGCAGAGCGCGAGGGCCGCGCCGCTCAGCACGAAGATCACCAGCATGCCGAGCAGGTGGGTGTGGGTGATGTTCAGCATCTCGGCGTACGACTTGGGGAACTTCATGGCCGCCTCGGTGACGGCGGTCGTGTCGGAGCCGCGATACTGCTCGCTGATGCCGGGCGGCGTCATCCCGGTGGTGTGGCGGACGTAGAGCAGGCCGGTGGAGTAGCCCACGAGCTGCACCAGGGTGACCCAGAGCCCGAGCGCCCGGAGCGTCGGCGGGGCCTGCCGCCAGGTCGGCCCGCTCGGGGCCGTCACCGGAGCTTGCCTGCCGCGTGCCAGGCGGTCAGGTCGGCCAGGGTCTGGCGGACGGCTCGGGTCACCGCGTTCGAGCTGATGGTGGCACCCGAGACGTTCCGGATGTCCTTCCCCAGCTGCAGCGGCGCGGCGACCGTCTTGCCGCGGAACTGCTTCCGCCACGGATCGTAGGCCACCTCGCCGCCGTAGGGCTCGCGATACACCAGGATGTCGATGTCGCGGAGCGCGTCGGCGGAGTCGGTGGCGACGAGATAGGTGATCGGCTGGTCCTTCCCCTTCACGTTCCGCACCTGGGCGAAGCCGAGCAGCGCGCCGCCGCGCGACACCCGATAGACGGTCGCGGAGTCGACCTGGAGCGTGTCGACCTGGGCCCCCTCGCCGTAGACCCGCTCGAGCGACTTGGCGAGCTTGGCCGGCGGAGCGGACTGCGCGGCAGCGGGGAGTGCGGCGGTCGTCAGGACGAGGATCGCCATCCCGAGCGCAGCGAGCGACCGTGCCCGCCGCTCCGGACCTCGCCTCCCAAGGTCCGGGCCGGGCAACGACGGCCGCGCTTTCGATGACGCCCTCACCACCCGGCTAGAACTGATACCCCACCCCCAGCGCGAGCTGCTCGTCCTCGCCCACGCCGGCGCGGTTCCGGCGGAGCTGGTAGTCGCCCTTGAATACGACGTTGTACACCGGCTTGTATGACAGGCCGAAGGTGGTGATGCGCCGGGCCAGGGCGTCGTCCCGGGTGACGCCGGCGGGCACGCCGGCCTGCGTGTTGTAGCGCTCGTGCCGGATGAATGCGTCGAGCCGCTGGGTCGAGGCCGGGCTCACGGCCGAGAGCAGGTTGTACGCTCCCTCGACGTAGCCGCCGGCGATCCGGCTCCCGACCTGTCCGCCGAACGCCGAGTTGATCTCCTCGGCGTCGGCAATGCTGACGTTGGCCACGACGCCACGGAACATAAAGGGGCCGACGTCGTACCGCGCGTCCGCCGAGACCAGCGCCACCGCGTTGTCGAAGGTGCCGGTGCCCAGCGCGGGGTCCTGGGCCGCGCTGCCGCCGTACCAGAACGACCCGCCGATCCGGAGGCCGGGTCGCGCCCACTCCAGCCGACCGGTCAGCGACGGGTTGGCGAAGCTCGCCTCCTTGCCTTCCTGCCGCCCGCCCCGAATCCCCTCTTCGGCCGAGAAGCCGTTGGCGACGAGTCCGTTGAGCAGGAAGACGCGGTAGTTGAGGCCGGCGGAGCCCGGAATGCTGCCGACGACGCCCACGCCGATGTCGCGCCAGGTCGCGGGTATGACGTCGTGGTCGAACGCCGGGCGCTCGACGCCGTTGAAGGTCGGCGGCTCATGGGTCTCGTTGAGGATGCCGATGGGGGGGAGCACGAGGCCGGCGCGGATGGTCGCGGCGGGCGAGAGGGTGTAGTCGAGGTAGAGCTGCTCGAGGGCGACCTCTCCGCCGCTCTCGCCCCCCTCGACCTTCGCATCCTCGACCTCGAGCTCGGAGCGGAAGGCGATCCGCTCGCTGAAGGTGTGGGCAAGGTAGACGACGAAGCGGCTGACATTCACTTCGCCGGGCGTGTTCGCGCCGGTCGCGTTGGTGTAGTGGACCTCGCCGTAGCCGCCGATGCTGGTGCGCTCCGGCTCCGTGTCCTGGGCCGAGGCCTGCAGAGCGCGGGCAGGCGTGAACGGCAGGGTGGCGAGGGCGAGCGTGGCGAGGAGGAGCGGCGAGCGAGCGCGCATGGGGCCTTTCGTGGGAGCAAGACTAGTTGAAAATGATTTTCATCAAGAACACCTACTACTTTATTCCCCATTGGCCCTGGTGTCAACTGCACGTCCCACACATCATTGGATCACGTACCCGCACCGCCCCTCAGATTTCAATCGCCCCGCGAGGCAGTCCGATGGCCTTTCTCCCGCTCAAATCGGTGACCCTGCCCCAGGCCTCCGAGCGACTGTTCGACGGCTGGCTCGAGCAGCTCGAGGCACGCCTGGCGGCGCCCAACGCCGACTGGCACCGGATCACCCGGGATGTCCTGTTCGAGATCTGGTACCCGGGGCTCACCGACTACGACGCGCTCGTCGCCGATCCGGCGACGCCCGTCGCGACGCGTGCCGCGCTCCTGTGCCTGGATCCGCGGAACGTCACGCTGGAGCCGGAGTACTACGCCGACGTCGACGCCGAGCGCTATGCCCGGGTGAAGCCGTTGCACTGGCTCTGGCAGAGCTTCGACCGCTCGCCGCTCGGCGCCGGCAACGTGCACCTGGGCATCCGCTTCCGCCGCATGCTGGCGCAGCACCTGTTCGCCCGCGTCGGCCGCAACTTCAAGTGCTTCCACTTCGTCGAGTTCTCCTACGGCTACAACATGGAAGTGGGCGAAGACTGCGTCGTGCACCGCCACGTCCTGCTCGACGACCGCGGCGGCATCACCCTCGGCGACCGCGTCAGCATCTCGGACTACGCGAACATCTACAGCCACACCCACAGCATCGTCGACCAGAAGGACGTCACCAACGCGAAGACGGTGCTGGAGGACGACGTGCGCATCACCTACCACGCCACCGTATTGGCGGGCGTCCGCGTCGGCCGGAATGCGATGGTCGGCGCCAGTGCCGTGGCCACCAAGAATGTGCGCCCGTATCACGTCAACGTCGGCATTCCCGCCAAGTCGATCCGCGTCAAGCCCAACGCGCCCCCGGAGTCCTACGTCACCGAGCGCGTGGCCCAGCGCCAGTCCACGGAGCCCTGAGCCCTGAGGCGACCCCGCGATCGCTGGTACACGTCCCCCTCGGCCCTGGTGGCCTGGGCGCTCCTCGCGAGCGCCCTGATCGGCTCGATCCTCAAGGGCCTGCCGGCGCTGGTCGCCGTAGCGCTGGGCATTGCCGCCGGCCTGATCCTGCTGCTGGCCGTCTGGCGCAAGGAATGGGAGGTGCCGCTCCACGCGGCCGCCGCGACCCTCCTGGGCGTGGTGGCCTGGGCCGCCAACGACCGTGTCTGGTGGCTCGCGGCGCTCGCCGTGGTGGCCATCTCGGGCAGCTTCTGGGTCGCCATCGCCCGCGGGCGGCGGCGCCTGCGCGAGTCCGAGGCCAAGTCCGAGCAGCTCGCCAGCCAGCTCGACCGCCGGATCAGCGAGCTGTTCTCGCTCCAGGAGCTGAGCTACGTCCTTTCGGAGTCCATCCAGCTCGATCGCATCGTCGACCAGGTCGCCAAGTATGCCGGGCGCTTCCTCCAGGCCGACGGCGCCATCGTCGTGCTCGCCGACGACGAGCAGGGCCGCGTCCTCCGCGTCGCCGGCGCCTCCGGCACGCTCGAGCCGCTCATCGGCCAGGTCACCGAGGATCCCGACACCGCGCTCGTGCGCTTCGCCATCCAGCGCGAGCGGATCGAGGTCTCCCAGGGGAGCGCCGAGCCGTCGGTCAACCTGATCGCCGGGCTGACCGTGCGCTCGGCGGCGGTGGCGCCGCTCCGCTCCCAGGGGGTCACGATGGGGGCGCTCGCGGTGGCGGACCGCCAGGGCGGCCCGTTCACCACCGAGGATCTCTGGCTGCTCTCGACGGTCGCCACGAACGCCTCGGTCGTCCTGGCCAACGGGCGGCTGTACGAGATCGTCCGGCGGAGCAAGGAGGAGTGGGAGACGACGTTCAACGCGCTGGCGGAGGGCATTGCGGTCGTGGGGCCGGGCGATGCGGTTCTCCGGGCCAACCGGGCGCTGGCCGCGCTGGCGGAGACCACGGAGGCGGAGCTGGTGGGGCGAAGCTTCTCCGACGCGCTCGCCGGGACCGCGGAGGTCGTCGCCCAGCTGATCGAGGCGGCCCAACGCGGCGAGCGCACCGCGCCGCTGGTCGCGCGGCTGGACGGATCGGGCCGGGTGCTGCGGCTCACCGCCGCGCCGCTGGCCGAGCGCGCCGGACCCGGGCCCGTGGTCATGCTGGTCGAGGACGTCACCGAGCAGCGGATCATGGAGGCGCAGCTCATCCAGAACGACAAGATGGCCTCCATCGGCCAGCTGGTCTCGGGCGTGGCGCACGAGCTCAACAATCCGCTCACCTCGATCGCCGGCCTGACCGAGCTGCTGCTCGAGCGCGAGCTGCATCCCGACTTCCCGCGCGAGCACCTCCGCGTCATCCACGACCAGGCCGAGCGGGCCGGCCGCATCGTGCGCAACCTGCTCACCTTTGCCCGCAAAGGCGTCCCCGAGAAGGCGCCGGTCGACCTGAACGACGTCGCCGCCCGGACGTCGCTGCTCATCGTCTACGAGCTCCAGCTGCACGGCATCGAGCTCGAGCAGGTGCTCGACCCGTCGCCCGTGGTCGTGCTCGGAGACCGCTACGAGCTCCAGCAGGTGCTGCTCAACCTGATCACCAACGCCGTGCAGGCGGTGAGCAGCCTCCCGCCGGGCCGGCCCCGGAAGATCGTGGTCGCGACCTCGCGCGTGGACCAGTCGGCCGTGCTCCGGGTGAGCGACACCGGCCCCGGCGTGGCACCGCAGTACGCCTCGTCCCTGTTCACCCCGTTCTTCACGACCAAGGCTCCCGGCCAGGGCACCGGGCTCGGCCTGTCCCTGAGCTACGGCCTGGTCAAGTCGCACGGCGGCGTGCTGAGCCACGAGCCGCCGCCCGAGGGCGGCGCCGAGTTCCGCGTGGCCCTGCCGCTGCACGACGCGCCGGCCGGCGTGCTCGACCTGGAGACCGGGCCGGTGCGCCAGGGATCGAAGCGGGTCCTGGTGGTGGACGCCGATCCGGGCGTTCACCGGCTGGTGAACGCCCTGCTCTCGCCGGAGGGTCTGGAAGTGGAATCGGTGCGGACGGGCGAGCAGGGTTTGCGGCTGGCCGGCGATCGGAGCTACGACCTCATCATCGCCGACGCGCGGATGACCGCGGGCGCATCGGAGCTGTTCGTCCACGCGCTCGCAGCGGCCTCTCCTGACGCCGTCGACCGGCTGGTGCTCACCTACACGGGTCAGATCGAGCCGGCCGACCCGCTGCCCGACCGTCCCGTGCTCCGGGCCAGGAAGCCCTTCAACCTCCGAGACCTGCACGCGCTCGCGTCGCAGGTGCTCGCTAGTACCCCGCCGCGCTCGCCGGCTTCCAGGGCAGCACGCTGATCCGCCCTCGCACCCGCGCGGCGGCGCGCGGCGCGTCCGGGGTGGCCCAGTAGTTCCCGCCCGCCACCAGGTCCGGCGCGTCGATGAACCATCCGGTGGCATGCAGAAACACGTTGCCGCTCACCTCGGTGCCGTGGCCGGCGCCGTCCACCACCAACCCGTCGCCCACCCCGTCGAACACGTTGCCGCGCACCCGGCTCGCGGTCACGCCCTGGAGCACGATTCCCCGTTCGACGCCGGCGAGCAGGTTGTCGTCGAGACGATAGGCGCGGCTCGCGGGTGTCCCGGTGTCGGGCGTCGAGACCCGGATCCCAGCCGGGGCGCCGAGCAGTGCGTTGGCCTCGATGCTGGTGTCTCCGCCGTGCCGGGCCTCGATGGCGGCGCGACGGGCGCCGATCACCGTGTTCCCGCGGATCGTCGCGCCGTTCACCCGGGTGAGCTCGAAGCCCGTCGCCGCGCTGTCGGCGCGGTTCTCCAGGAAGCTCACGCCCCACGTCCCCCGCGCGGCAAACGCCGCCACGACCGCCAGCGAGCCGTCGTTCCGGTACACCAGATTGCCGACCGAGCCCCGGGTCAGCGGCGGTACACCGGTCAGCAGGACGCCGATGCTCGAGTAGGTGAGATCGTTGTCCGCGATGACGTTGGAGTCGCTGCCCTCGCGCACGAGCACCGCCGCCGCCAGGCAATCGGCCTCGGGGGCCGGGCATCGCCGCGTGCGGGACACCTGGTTGCGCACGATCGTGTTGTGGGTGGAGCGATAGAGGTGGATACCCCACCCGGTGTTGTCGGAGACGTCGTTCTCGGCGACATAGGCGCCGGTCGCGTCGACCAGGCCGATCCCGTTCTGCGCGCCGCGCGCGGTGACCCCGGTGATGCTGCCGCCGGTCGTGCCCCGCAGCAGGATGCCGCCGCCGTACTGGTCCACGACCTCGGCGTGGGCGGGGTCGAGGCGGTCCAGCGTGTCGGTCCGCTCCTCGGTGGATCGCAGCGCCTGGCGGCGGCTGCCCGAGACGTCCGTCCCCCCGATCCGGTGGTTTCGGCCGCCCTCCAGCCGGACGCCGTAGCGGTATCCCCGGATGGTGCCGCCGAGCACCGTCACACCATCCACGTTGCGGCTGGTCACGCCGGCGCCGATGAAGCGGGCGGGCACCGAGTCGCCGCTTTCGATGGTGACGCCGGCCAGGTCGATGCGCGTTCCCGATGCGGCCGCGATCACCACCCCGCGCTCGGTCGGGTCGGCGATCCGGTAGCGGCCCGGGCAGATCCGCACGTCCCCCTGGACCTGCGTGCCGGCGCGCGTGAGCCGGACACACGGCGCCGCGCCGGCCGCCGCCGGAGCGGGCGCGACCAGGGCGGCCGCGAGCCAGAACGCGCCCGCGAGACTCACGGGCGCACCGGATAGCCGCGGCCCGCGAGGTACGCCCGCGCCTCGGGCAGGGTGGAGCCCTGGTAGTGGAAGATGGTGGCCGCGAGCACCCCGTGCGCACCGGCCTCGAAGGCCTCGGCCAGGTGCTCGAGCCGGCCGGCCCCGCCGGATGCGATGACCGGGATCGACACGGCCCCCGCGGCCGCGGAGACGAGCGGCAGATCGTAGCCCGCCCCGGTGCCGTCGCGGTCCATGGACGTGAGCAGGATCTCCCCCGCCCCGAGCGCCTCGAGCCGGCGGATCCAGTCGATCGCCTCGAGCGGCGTCTCTTCGCGCCCGCCGTTGACCATCACCGCCAGCCGGCCGGCGGTCCGCTTGACGTCCACCGCCGCGACGATGCACTGCGTTCCGAAGCTCTCGGCGAGCCGGGAGACCAGCGCCGGATCCCGCACCGCCGCGGTATTCACGGAGACCTTGTCCGCGCCCGCCCGGAGGGCCGCGCCCGCATCGGCCACGGCGCGGATGCCGCCGCCCACCGTGAACGGAATGAAGATGGACTCCGCCACGCGGCCCACCATCTCGAGCGTCGTCTGCCGTGCCTCGTGGCTGGCCGAGATGTCGAGGAAGACGAGCTCGTCGGCGCCCTCGGCGTCGTAGCGGGTGGCCTGCTCGACCGGGTCGCCCGCGTCGCGGAGTGAGGTGAAGTGCACGCCCTTCACGACCCGGCCGCCCGCGACGTCGAGGCAGGGAATGATCCGGCGTGCTAGCATACCCGGAGCACGTCCTCGACCGGGCCCGCGACGCCCGCACCGAGCAGGGCGAGGATGTCGTCGAGCGCGCGCGACTCGCGCGGCCAGGCGAACCGGCTGCGCGCCTCGGCGGGACGGAGCCACTCGAACCGATCGTGCTCGATGCCGGTCCGCACCGCGGCCCCGGGCGCGACGAACGCCGCGAAGACCGGCACCAGGGCCACCTCGTCGAGTCCGTGCTGGTAGAAGGTCTCGACCCGGCTCAGGTTGTACAGCCGATCGACGGTGAGGCCGGTCTCCTCGCCGAGCTCCCGCCGGGCCGCGTCGGCCGGGGTCTCGCCGGGCTCGATGTGGCCGTGCACCGCTTCCCACGACCCCGGGCACCGGCCGCCGGGCGCGCGCCGGAGCACCAGGCACTCGAGCGTGCTGCCGGCGCCCCGCAGGACGTACAGGTCGATGAGCGACACCCGGATCGCGGTCACGGCCGCCACCGCGCGAAGGCATCCAGCAGCTCGATGCCCGCCCGCTGCGACTTCTCCGGGTGGAACTGCGCGCCGAGGACGTTGCCCTGCCCCACGATGGTTGGAAACACGGCCCCGTAGGTCCCGGTGGCCAACACGTCCGCCTCGGGCAGCGCGGCCGGGTGGTAGCTGTGGACGTGATAGAAGAATTGCGGGACCCCGTGGAAGACGGCGTCGATCACCGGGTGCCGCGCGCCCGCCGCGGTCGGCTCGACCCGGGCCCACCCGACGTGCGGCACCGGCAGCGTGGTAGCGAAGCGGCGGATCTCACCGGGCAGGATCCCGAGTCCCCGCGCCTCCGGCGCCTCGGCGCTGGTGGCGAAGAAGAGCTGCAGGCCGAGGCAGATGCCCATGACCGCCTGCCCGCCCGCCGCAGCCTCGCGCACGGCGGCGCCGAGCCCGGTGGCCTCGAGGTTTCGCGACGCCTGGCCGAAGTGGCCCACCCCGGGCATCACCACGTGATCGGCGCCCCGGACCTCGTCCGGATCGACCGTGAGCCGGGCCTCGTGTCCGCCTGCCGCGAGGGCCCGGACGACGCTCTTCAGGTTGTTCACCCCGTAGTCGACCACGACGATCACAGCGCGCCCTTGGTGGAGGGCACGCCGATCACACGGGGATCGATGGTCGTGGCGCCGTCGAGCGCGCGGGCGAAGGCCTTGAACGCGGCCTCGACGATGTGATGGGGATTGTCGCCGCGGATGAGGTCCAGGTGGACGGTGAGACCGGCGTTGAGCACGACCGCGCGGAAGAACTCGGGCGTCAGGAACACGTCGTAATCGCCCAGCATCTGCCACTTGGGAATGTCGATCGCGTACCACAGGTATGGCCGGCCCGAGACGTCCACCACCGCCCGCACGAGCGCCTCGTCCAGCGGGACGAATGCGTCGGCGTAGCGCCGGATGCCGGCGCGGTCGCCCAGGGCGCGCTCGAGCGCGAGCCCGAGCGCGATGCCGGTGTCCTCGACCGTGTGGTGCCCGTCGACGTGCAGATCGCCCTGCGCCTCGATCGTGAGATCGAGCAGCGCGTGGCGCGCGAGCGCGTCGAGCATGTGGTCGAAGAAGCCGATCCCCGTCCGAACCGCCGCCGTGCCGGTGCCGTCCAGGTCGACGACGACGTGCAGGTCGGTCTCCTTGGTGGTGCGGCGGATCTCGCCGATGCGGGGCATGACTACCTCCGCCTGGCGGAGGAGCGCGCGGCGGGACGCGCCCCCGAGCGCCGAAGGCCCGTCATGCCGACGGACGCTCTCTCGCAACGCTCGAGCTGACGGACGCACTTCATCGTCCCCCCTCGAGGATCCGGCCCAGCGCGTCGGCCACCGCGTCCATGTCCTCCTCCGTTCCGACCGAGATCCTGAGGCACTGCGTCAGCTCCGCCGCGGCCGAGACGTCGCGGACCAGGATGCCGTAGTCGTCGAGCAACCGGCGGAATACCTCCCGCGCCGCCAGCGCGTGGAGGCGGATGAGCACGAAGTTGGCGGCGCTGGGAAATACCGTGAGCCCCGGCAGCGCGCCGAGCCGCCCGACCAGCCGCTCG